>CAZFPO010000080.1:7441-13592 GCA_964521105.1 uncultured Lentimicrobiaceae bacterium
GCTAATCGTGGAATCAGGGTTATAGTTGCTGGTTTAGATATGGATTTCCAAGGTAAGCCTTTTGGAGTTATGCCACAATTGATGGCTATTGCCGAGTATGTTACTAAAGTTCATGCAATTTGTGTCGATTGTGGCGAATTAGCTAATTTTTCGCATCGTACCGTTGCTAACGATAAATTAGTTATGCTTGGCGAAAAGGATTCATACGAACCTTTGTGCCGAAAATGTTTTACAAGTAAAAATGCTGTTTAGTTTTCAAAAAAAAATCAAAATAAGATTTTTTACAGTTAGATTAACCATATAGCCTGATAGAAAATCGCACGAAATCTCATGCTGACCATGTTGTCAACAGTTATCGGCAATAGCAGTTTCTTTCTAACCCAACAAGAAAATTGTATCACGAAATGAATATAAATTATTAAAACTTGCAAAAATTACATGTTTTAATAATTTATAACGTATCTTTGCACTATGGAAAATTATACGGGCAGAAAAGAATACATAAAAAAATTGCTTGGTTACAAAGACCTAGATCTCATAAAAGTGCTTACTGGTTTGCGAAGGTCGGGCAAATCTACACTTTTAGAAATGTATCGTGCTGAGTTGAAAAAGATGGGCATAGTGTCAAGTCAAATTGTTTCTCTAAATTTTGAAGAAATGGAACTTCGCAAGTATCTCAACGATTTAGACGGCTTGTATGCACATATTATTAACCAGTTAGATTTGTCAAAACCTTGTTACGTTTTTTTAGATGAAGTACAAAACGTAAATGAGTTTGAGCGTTTGGTGGATGGACTGTATGTAAAACCCAATGTTGACGTTTACATCACTGGTTCAAATGCCCTTTTGCTAAGTGGTGAATTGGCAACCTTGCTGAGCGGTCGCTACATCGAAATTTCCATATTACCGTTTTCGTTCAACGAATATCTTACCGCACGCAAAATTGATAAGAGCAACAAATACCTCAATTACGAGCCATTATTTTTTGACTATGTAAACGAAACATCGTTACCCAAAGGCGTTAAATTACGAGAAGGTGGTTATGATAAAGTTTACGAATATTTGGAAGCCATTTACAATACTATTATTGAAAAAGACATAACACACCGCCACCAAATAAACGACAAACGGGCATTTGGTAACATTGTAAAATTTGTGGCTTCCAACATTGGTAATGCACTTTCGCCAGGGAATATTGCCAAAACCTTAAAGCAAGACGGACAAACCACACACAACACCACCGTTGAAAAGTACTTGGAATACTTGGAAACAAGTTTTGTGTTTTACAAAGTAAATCGCTTTGACTTGAAAGGGAAAAAACAACTTGCTACACAAGAAAAATACTATTTGGTTGACGTTGGATTACTCAACGTTTTAGTGGGTAAGGATCGCTCAACAGACAGGGGACACATCTTAGAAAATATTGTTTACTTAGAATTGAAACGAAGAGGAAATAAAATTTGGACAGGCACAAGCCGTAACAATGAAGTAGACTTTGTATGCAAAACTCCAAAAGGAGACATTGAATATTACCAAGTGGCGTGGCAAATGACAAACGAAACAACTGTTGAACGAGAGTTTAGTGCGTTAGAAAAAATAAAAGACAATTATCCAAAGTTTTTACTTACCACAGATGGCTTTACACAAAATCGAAACGGCGTGCGACATTTAAATGTGTACAATTGGTTACTTAACTCAAATGAAAGCCAAGAATACACATAGCGTAATTGCCAGTTTTAAAAGTTCAATAAATTAATTAACTTGTTGCAAGAGTAACAGCCTGTCCTATTTTTGGCAGAAAGAAGTTGGCGTTTTCTTGCAATCACCAATTATAGATATTCTAAAATTTAGTACTTTCGCAGTTGAAATTAAATATCTTACAACAATATGCTACGAACTCATACCTGCGGAGAACTAAATCTTACGCATTTAAATCAAAAAGTTAGCCTTTCGGGCTGGATACAACGTTCTCGCGACCTAGGCGGAATGACTTTCATCGATTTACGCGACCGTTATGGAATTACTCAGCTGGCTTTTAATGAAGAAACCAATACTGAAATTTGCAATCAGGCTCGAAAACTTGGTCGTGAGTGGGTGGTACAAGTTCATGGAACCGTTGCCGAGCGTTTCAGTAAAAATAAAAACATGCCTACCGGCGAAATCGAAATTATTGTCGATACAATCAATGTTTTAAACCAAGCAAAATTACCTCCTTTCACCATCGAAGATAATACCGATGGTGGTGAAGAGCTTCGTATGAAATATCGTTATTTAGACTTGCGTCGAAATCCGGTTAAAAACAATATCATTTTCCGCCATAAACTCTCCATCGAAGTTCGTAATTATATGAATGATGCTGGATTTTTGGAAATTGAAACACCATTTTTAATAAAATCAACACCCGAAGGGGCACGCGATTTTATCGTTCCTTCACGGATGAATCCGGGACAATTTTACGCACTACCTCAATCGCCACAAACATTTAAGCAATTATTGATGGTATCTGGGTTCGACCGGTATTTTCAAATTGTACGTTGTTTCCGCGACGAGGACTTACGTGCCGATCGTCAGCCCGAATTTACTCAAATCGACTGCGAAATGGCGTTTGTTGAACAAGAAGATATCTTGAACACCTTTGAAGGCTTGGTTAAACATCTGTTTAAAAAAGTCAAAAATGTTGATTTCGACTCGATTCCTCGTATGACATACGCCGATGCGATGCGTTTATACGGAAACGATAAACCCGACATTCGTTTCGGGATGACTTTCGTGGATATTTCAAGCATTGTAAAAGGAAAAGATTTTAAAATATTTGATGATGCTGAAATCATTTTGGGTATCACAGCGGTGGGTTGTGCAAATTACACCCGCAAGCAAATTGATGAACTTACCGATTTTGTAAAGAAACCACAGGTTGGTGCTTCAGGAATGGTTTACATTCGTTATAATGAAGATGGAACTTTGAAATCCTCGGTAGATAAATTTTATTCCGAAGAAGATTTAAAGAAAATAGCTACCGCGATGGATGCTCAAGCTGGAGATTTAATGCTTGTTTTAAGTGGAAAAACTGAAAAAACTCAAAAAGCCCTTTCCGAACTTCGTTTAGAAATGGGAACACGCATGCAACTTCGCGACTCTTCGACCTTTGCTCCATTGTGGGTTGTTGATTTTCCAATGCTCGAATGGGACGAAGATACGCAACGTTTTTATGCCAAACATCATCCATTTACATCGCCAAAACCCGAAGATATTCCGCTTATGGATACCAACCCAGGTGAAGTTCGTGCAAATGCCTACGATTTAGTCATCAATGGTGTGGAAGTTGGGGGAGGTTCTATCCGAATTTTTGAAAAGGATTTACAACGTAAAATATTCAATCTTTTAGGTTTTACACCCGAAGATGCACAAGAACAATTTGGATTTTTGATGAATGCTTTCGAATACGGAGCTCCACCTCATGGCGGTATTGCTTTTGGTTTCGACCGTTTGTGCTCGGTGATGTCGGGCGTTGATTCCATCCGTGATTTTATCGCTTTCCCAAAAAATAATAACGGACGTGATGTTATGATTGACGCTCCTGCCGGAGTTTCACAACAACAACTCAACGAACTTTTCATCGAATTAGGGAAACTTCCCGAGTAATTTTTCAATATTTGTGATCATGGAACAAAAAGTTATCGTTTATAATACCTTAAGTCGGAAAAAAGAAGAATTTGTACCAATCAACCCACCTTTGGTTGGAATGTATGTTTGTGGTCCAACGGTTTATGGCGACCCACATCTTGGTCATGCCCGTCCGGCAATTACCTTCGACTTAATTTTTAGATATTTAAAACATATTGGTTATAAAGTCCGTTATGTGCGAAACATCACCGATGTCGGACATTTAGAAAATGATGCCGATGAAGGCGAAGATAAAATTGCAAAAAAAGCCCGTCTCGAAGAAATTGAACCCATGGAAGTGGCTCAATATTATTTAGATCGATATCATTTCGCGATGGATAAACTTAACGTTTGTCGCCCTTCCATTGAACCAAGAGCTTCTGGTCACATCATCGAGCAAATGGAAATAGTAAAATTGATTCTTGATGCAGGATATGCCTATGAATCAAATGGATCGGTTTATTTTGATGTTGAAAAGTATAATAAAAAATATAAATATGGAATTTTATCGGGTAGAGTTTTGGAAGATTTAATTTCCAACACACGGGAATTAGATGGTCAAGGCGAAAAGCGAAATGCTGCCGATTTTGCCCTTTGGAAAAAAGCGTCGCCAGAGCATATTATGAGATGGAATTCGCCATGGAGCATTGGTTTCCCAGGTTGGCATTTAGAATGTACCGCTATGAGCAAGAAATATTTGGGCGAACAATTCGACATTCACGGAGGTGGAATGGATTTACTTTTTCCACATCACGAATCCGAAATTTGTCAATCGCAAATTGCTCATGGACACAATCCTGCAAAATACTGGATTCACAATAATATGATTACCATTAATGGTCAAAAAATGGGAAAATCCTTGGGTAATTTTATCACGCTCGAGGAGTTTTTTACCGGAAAACATGCACTCTTGGAGCAAGCATATTCACCAATGACCATTCGTTTTTTTATTTTACAAGCTCAATATCGAAGTACGGTTGATTTTTCTAACGAAGCCTTGCAAGCCGCCGAAAAAGGTTTAAATAAACTACTTCAAGCTCAAAAAACCTTACAATCATTAAAATCAGGAAATGAATCAACCGAGAAGGTTGCTACATTAATTGAGTCGATGTACGAAGCCATGAATGATGATTTTAATAGTCCAGTATTGATAGCTCATTTGTTTGATGCAAGCCGAATAATTAATACGGTTAAGGATGGCAAAGCTTCACTGAATGAAGTTGATTTACAACTATTGAAAAGCGCGTTTGATGTATTTGTAAATGATGTTTTAGGATTAAAATCCGAAGATGCTGTTTCTGGTGGAAATCAAGATGAGGTAATGAATGGATTGATGAATTTGATTATCGAAATGCGTCAAAATGCAAAAAACAATAAAGACTGGGGAACTGCCGATAGTATCCGAAATCAACTAAATGCGTTAAAAATTGTTGTTAAAGATACGAAAGAAGGAGTAGTGTGGAATATTGAATCCTAATATTTTGAGTTATTAATTTGAGTTTATCTATTTTATATATAAAATCATGAATAAAAATTTAATAGTCGTTTTGGTGTTCATAGCGTTTTTTACCTCTTGTAATAATGGCAAAAAACCAACTGAAACCAGCAACAATGATGTCGTTAAAATGGAAGCTCCTACTTTTGATGCCGACAGTGCTTATGCTTTTGTTGACAAGCAAGTGGCATTTGGACCTCGAGTTCCGGGTACAAAAGCACATGCTGAATGTGCAGATTGGCTCGAAAATAAAATGAAAGAATATACACAAGATGTTATTGTTCAAAATTTTAAAGCACAGGTTTACAATGGAACAATATTTACGTGTAAAAATATTATTACATCATTTAATGCTGATAAAAAGAGTAGAATTTTACTTGGAGCTCATTGGGATAGTCGTCCTTATGCCGACCACGATCCAAATCCTGAAAATCACAAAAAACCCATTGATGGTGCTAATGATGGAGCTAGTGGGGTAGGCGTTTTGATTGAAGTGGCACGCCAATTGAGCATTAAAAAACCGGAGCTTGGAGTTGATATAATTTTTTGGGATATCGAAGATTACGGCGAACCTCAAGGAACCGAAACTGGTAAAGAAGACACCTGGTGTTTAGGAACTCAACATTGGGCAAAAAATCCTCATAAACAAGGATACAGTGCACGTTTTGGAATTTTGTTGGACATGGTTGGCGGAAAAAATGCTCAGTTTGCTAAAGAAGGATCTTCGATGTATTACGCCCCAGATGTAATGAATAAAGTTTGGGACATTGCTAATCAGCTGGGATATAGCTCAAATTTTACCAATACGTTAAGTCCCTCAATTGTTGATGATCACATCTATGTTAACAAGTTAGCTCGAATTCCAATGATAGACATTATAGAGTATAACCCAAATTCAAACTCCTATTTTAATTCAAGTTGGCATACATTAAACGACAACATGAATGGAATTGATAAAAATACTTTAAAAATTGTTGGGCAAGTTGTTTTAGC
>CAZFPO010000081.1:0-13507 GCA_964521105.1 uncultured Lentimicrobiaceae bacterium
TTGAAAACACCGTGATACTCTGTGTGCACTCTGTGATACATGGTGTAGCTTTTTCTTTTGGTTTACAATTTTTGAAAATTAGCCACAAGGGCACAAAGGCACTAAGTTACACAAAGAAAACTTCGTGATTCTTGGTGCCTTAGAGCCTTCGTGGCAATTGAATTACGTAAATAATTTCAGAACTAGACGGTTCATCTATTTTATCGCTGATTCACGGTTTTATGAATAAATTTTAAATCTTGTTGATTTCCTGATAGGCTTTTTGAAAGGTTTTATCTACTTGAAGTATAATTGGATAAAATGCATCATCGCCAAATAAATTTCTGCCAATAAACCCTTTTAACCAAACATTTAAGTCGTTTTTTGAATATTGAATTTTTTGTTGGTCGCGTTTTATTCCATTTTTTTCGGCAAATAAAATAAAATTTTCAAATGTAGTATTTGAAACCTGATAGCTCGAAATAAATTGACTGGCATTTTTGTATATTTTAAAACTCGAACGGTTTTTGTCAACGTAATCAAAAGAAAATTTATATATTACACCAGAATTTAAAATGCTATTTAAATAACTTAAATTTTCATTTCGTTCCAATGGTACAAAAATGTCGGGTATAATGCCACCACCACCATATACTTTTCTTCCCGATTTTGTATAAAATGTAGTTGAATCTTGAATTTTTAAGCTGTCGATGTTTTCAAGTTCTCCCGATTCGTATCTGTTGAGCATATCGGTATAATAATCTTCAACTCCTCCATTATATTTGCGTTGAATACATCTTCCCGAAGGGGTATAATATCGTGCAATAGTTAGTCGAACTGCCGAACCATCGTTTAATTCAACTTGGTCTTGAACTAGTCCTTTTCCAAACGAACGCCGACCAACAATAATACCTCTGTCATTATCTTGAATTGCCCCAGCCACAATTTCGCTTGCCGAAGCCGACCATTCATCTATCAAAATAGCTAATTTAATATTCCGAAATAATCCTTTTTTACCCGAAATATACTCCTTCTTTGGGCTTTTTCGTCCCTCGGTGTAAACAATTTTGCTCCCTTTTGGTAAAAATTGTTCGCAAATATCAACCGCTGCATTTAAATATCCTCCTGCATTTCCGCGTAAGTCAATAATCAATTTTTCGATACCATTTTCAACTAAAGTTTTACACGATGTTGTAAACTCATCAACCGTGGTTGCTGTAAATTCATTCACTTTAATATACGCTGTTTTTGAATCAATTTTAAAGGCTACATCAACACTATGTACAGAAATTACATCGCGAGTAATCGAAAATGTTAAAATTTGTTTCACTCCAGTTCGTTTTATTCCTACATTTACTTTTGAACCTTTTGGACCTTTCAGTTTTTTTAAAACATCGGCATTTGTTATTCCAATTCCAGCTACATTTTGGGTATCAATTCTAACAATTCTATCACCCGGCATTAAACCTACTTTTTCCGAAGGTCCCCCAACAATTGTATTTACTATCATTAGTGTGTCATTAAAAATATTGAATTGTATTCCTACTCCCTCAAAATTGCCATTTAACTCTTCGGCAACAGCCGTAAATTCTTCTTTTGGAATATATAACGAATGTGGGTCTAACTTTTGAAGCATGCCATTAATTGCATTTTTAATAAGTTCATCATAATTCACGCTATCTACATAGTTGTTTTCGGCGTATTCAATAATGCTTTCTATTTTGTTCGACTTTTCTTTTGACGACAAATTGCTTTGGTTAGGCAACAAATAAAGTCCTATTAAAATTCCAATTATTAGGATAGTAGCGTATATAATTGGTTGTAAAAATTTCGATATATTCATTTTTAATTATTTTGTTTTCTTATAAATGGATAACGTGTATATTATAATCGTGCTTTTATTTTAAATGCTTGATAAACTATTGATTTAATGTTGTATTCGCTATTTTCTTTATGGGTATTAAAAACTGCTAAATATTCAATATTTTTCTTTTTAAAATGAATTGGAGCGATAGTTAAATTGTTTAAGTGTAATCCGTATAATTTCGATTCATTTTTTATGGTTTCTAAAATTTTTAAATGTACATCAATTTTTTTTACAATTCCATCATGTCCAATATTGTCTTTGCCTGCTTCAAATTGTGGTTTAATTAAGCAAACAAAGGAAGAGTTTTTTTCGAAATATTGCAAAATAAAGGGAAATATTTTTAGGACTGAAATAAATGATACATCGGCAACAACAAAATCAAACTTGTGGTTTGTTAATTGATTTGGTTTTAATTCTCTGAAATCGGTGTTTTCTAATAAATTTATTTTACTATTTAAGCGTAGGTAATTATCCAATTGGTTTGAGCCTACATCAACTGCTGTAACATGTAATGCTCCATTTTGCAAGGCACAATCGGTAAAACCACCAGTTGATGAGCCAATGTCTAAAACCGTTTTGTTTTCAAAATCTAACTTAAAATCAAGAATCGCTTTTTCAAGCTTTAATCCACCACGGCTAACAAATTTAAGTATATCGTCTTCTGAAATTTTCACGTTATCAATCTCAGGATTAATGATAAACGATGTTTTTTGGATACAAAAATCATTTACCATTACACAGCCTTTTTTTATAGCAAAAGCCGCTTTTTCGCGTGTGCTAAAATATTTTTCTTCCACCAAGAATTTATCTATTCTCATTCATTTAGTTTTTTGATAATTGCAAAATTCTGTGAACTACATTTAATATTTCATTAATGCTGAAGTTGCGAACCCATCGGTGATACTCCTTGCCTTGGAACGAAAATATTATGACTGGATTTGTGAAAATACTTAGTGATGCCGCTAATTCTTGGTTTTCGAGAGTGTCAATATAGATGAAATTTATGATTTCACTTAAATCTTTTAAAGCTATTTCAATTTTTGATTTAACAGGTTCACAAACACTGCAGTGATTATTCCCAAACAATAATAAGTAAGCCTCTGCTGGAAATTTTTGTTGTTTAAGGTCTGAATGTAAATCTTTTTTCATCATAAATTTATTTTATTAACTCCGATTCCAAATAATGCAAAGTCGTATTTGATTGGATCTTCAAGGCAAAATTGTTTTAGCGAATCGGTAAGTTCTACAACAGCTTTCCAGTCGTTTTGTTTTCTGTTTAATAAACCAAGTTTTCGGGCAATATTGCCCGAATGAATATCTAGTGGACACATTAAATCAGCTTTTGAAATATTATGCCATAGGCCAAAATCTACCTTCTGGCTGTCGCTTCTAACCATCCAACGTAAAAACATATTTAATCTTTTACATGCTGAATTTTTTTCTGGACTTGATAAATGTTTCTTGGTTCTAGTTAAATGATCTATTGAAAAGAAAATGTTATTCAAGTTAGTTAAGCCACCAAAAATACCATTTACAAGATATCCATTTGTAATTACTTTTTCTAATCCCCCGTGATTTGAATAAATATTTTTAAACGATTCGATAAAGTAAAGGGCATCAATAGAATTAAATGTGCGATGGGTGTATTTATTAAATCTTTTTTTCTCAATTTCAGAATGATTTAAAATGAAATCGTGTGGAGAGTTTTCCATTAATTCTATAAATTTCAAAGCACTTTTAATAATGCTTTTTCGGTTTCCCCATGACAAAGTAGCGGTAATAAAAGCACTAATTTCAATGTCTTCTTTTTTAGTAAACCGATGGGGTATACATATTGGATCGTTTTGAATGAATTCTGTAGTGTTAAATTCATGTACCGCATTGTCCAAAATGTCTTTTAGTTGTTCAAAAGGGTATGTGTAAATGGAATTCATTAATTAATCCACTAAAAAAGGTATTTTATCATGGCGAAGCTACCAATAAGAACAATTGTAAAACCAATAGCAAGAAGGTTAAAGTATTTATCGATAAAGGTTTTAATTTTCGCTCCAAATTTCCATAATAACCAGGCAATTAAGAAAAATCGAGCCGAGCGACTAATAATTGATGCAGTGGTAAACATGAAAATATTCATATCGGTAACACCTGATGTAATGGTGAAAACTTTGTAGGGTATTGGAGTGAAACCGGCTGTAAATACAATCCAAAAGCCATAAATGTCATATTGTTGTTTAACTGATTCAAACAATTCGTGAGTGAAACCGGGTATATTGTTAAAAAAGAAATTTGCTATCATAGAGTATTCATTGCCTGAATACCAAAGTGTGGCACCAATGAGATAGCCGAAAATACCACCTAAAACACTGCCTGTTGAACAAATTATGGCATATTTTAACGCTTTCAGTTGTGAACCTAAAATCAATGCAATTAATAATATATCAGGTGGAATGGGAAAAAAGGATGATTCGGCAAATGCAATGATAAACAATGCAATGGCACCATAAGGTGAATCAGCCCATTTTAAAACCCAATCGTATAATCTTTTAAATATCTTCATCGTTTATGTTGTTGCTTTTAAAACTATCAATAATATCCATAATATAGGTGTTGTTAGTTAAATTTGAGTCAACTTCAAACAGTAAAAAAAGTTGATCAGGATCGGCTTTTAAACCAGCTATTAAATGAAGATGACCTATGGTATCACGTCCTATAATGTAATTATATGCAGCTAATCGATAAAAAATTGGTACTGAAAAAACTTTATTATTTAATGCTATTTCCAATAAGTCAATAGCCTCTTGCAACTGTTCATTTTCAAATAAATAATTGGCAAATTCTATATATGGCTTATAATCTGAAGGGTTTATGGCAATGGCTATATGAAAAATTTCTTCAATTTTTTCAGATGGAATTTCAAGTTTATTTGCAACATTAGCCATTAAAAGAAAGCTTTCTGTTTCGTTATCATTAATCTCTGTAACTTTTTTTAAACAGCTAAATGCATTTACATAGTCTCCTTTATGGATAAATATTTGCGATAATCCTTTCCACGGATTAGCATGATACGGAAATAAAAAAATTCCGTTTAAAAAATATTTTTCTGCATTGATATAGTCATTTATATCTAAAAAAATCCGACCAATTGTGTTACTAATTGCAAAATCGATGGGCCATTTTTCTAAAGCATCAGTTAATATATTGATAGCTTTATTATTTAATCCAAGTTTCCAATACGAATTCGCAATACCTAAATAACAACTTGAAGAATCAGTAATTGATAAACCGTATTCATAGGCTTCAATGCTTTTTTCATATAAACCTATTTCGTAATAAGCATTACCTAACGACTCCCAGCCCTCACTAACTAAAGGATTTTTATTAGTAAATTGTTGGAAAAATGAAGCCGCTTCTTCACATAAATTGCGATTTTTATATGCATTAAATAGTTTTTCAATAGCTTCGGGATATTCTGGTTTAATGTTTAAACATTTTTTTAAATAGGTAATTTCTTCATCAAAAAGTTTTAAAATTTGATAATTGTCAGCAATGTCAAGATAAATATCTTCGACATCTTCTTTGAATTTTAGTGCTTTTAGTAGGTTTTCGGTGGATAATTGGTATTGATTTAATGTTCTGTAAATATATGATACCGTTACATAAAAATCCAAATTATCCGAATCGATACTTTTAACAGTATCAATTATTTCGTATGCTTCTTCGGGTTTTTGACGAATTGCTGCAACAATGGCTTTTTTTAATAAAATGACTGTATTCCATGGGTGTTGTGAAAGAGCATAATCAATTACATTTTCGGCATGATCAATATTTGAATTCAAATAATATTCAATAATTTCTTCATAATCATCAATATCGAAAAAAGGATTTTCTCCTTTTAATAGCATCGATTCAAATTTCAAAACTAAAGGATTGAATTCATCAAATTGTTGAAAATCGCCAAAATCTTCCATATACGTATTAAATAGAGGGCAAAAATACTACTTATTTGTTGAATTTGAGTGAAAAAACATTTAAATTAATTTAATAAAAATGAATTTTTTAAGGGTGGGGGTAGAGGTTTTTGTAGAGCAAAAAATTATAATTAACTTTGCTAAAAAAATCAAAATGACACTTATAAAATCTATTTCCGGAATTCGTGGAACAATTGGTGGAAAACCAGGCGATGGTTTAAGCCCTATCGATGTTGTAAAGTTTACTGCATCGTTTTCGGCATTTTTAAAACAAAAAGCAAATAAAGATAAATTAACCCTGGTTGTAGGTCGCGATGCACGAATATCGGGCGATATGGTTAATAAATTGGTGAGTGGAACTTTGATGTCTATGGGTTGTGATGTAATTGATGTAGGATTATCAACTACTCCAACCGTTGAAATGGAAGTGATACATCATCAAGCAGATGGTGGAATAATTATTACTGCTAGTCACAATCCTGCTCAATGGAATGCCTTGAAATTGTTGAACGAAAAAGGTGAATTTATTTCAGCTTTGGAAGGAGAAAAAGTATTGAAAATGGCTGATGAACAAGATTTTAATTTTGATGAAGTAGGTAATATCGGAAAATATTCTTACCTGGAGAATGCCATTGAACGTCATATTGAAAATATTTTAAAACTCCCTTTGGTTGATGTAGATGCAATTCGAAAAGCTAAATTTAAAGTTGCTTTTGATGCGGTAAACTCAACAGGTGGAATTGCATTGCCTTTGTTGCTTAAAGAGTTAGGAGCTGCTGAGGTGATTCCATTGTATGAAACTCCTAATGGTTGTTTCCCGCATAATCCTGAACCTTTGCCCGAACATTTAACTGAAATTTCAAAAGTAGTGGTTCAACATAAAGCTGATGTTGGATTTGTTGTTGATCCCGATGTTGACCGCTTGGCGATGATTATGGAAAATGGTGAAATGTTCGGCGAGGAATACACCTTGGTTGCTGTGGCAGACTACATTTTGTCAAAGACTGGCGGAAATACTGTTTCAAATCTTTCATCTACGGGTGCTTTACGTGATGTTACCGTAGCACACGGATTTTCCTATTTTGCATCGGCAGTAGGAGAGGTGAACGTGGTTCAAAAAATGAAAGAGGTAAATGCAATTATTGGTGGCGAGGGAAATGGAGGCGTAATTTATCCCGAACTTCATTATGGACGTGATGCTTTGGTTGGTATTGCCTTGTTTTTGACACTTTTAGCACATAAAAATTGCCGTTGTTCCGAAATAAAAGCACTATATCCCGAATATGTAATTTCAAAAAATAAAATTGAATTAAAGCAAGGTACTGATGTGGATGCAATTTTAATGAAGATTCGAGAAAAATATTCAACACAGCCTGTTAATGATGTTGATGGTTTGAAAATTGAATTTGGAAAAGAGTGGGTGCATCTTCGTAAATCGAACACAGAGCCTATCATCCGTATTTATTCGGAAAGTAAAAATGCCGAAAAAGCCAATGAATTGGCGAAGATGATTATGAAGAATATCCAGGAAATAATATAATTTTTATGATTTACTTTGATAATGCAGCAACCACTCAGATTTTACCCGAAGTGCTTGACGAAATGAATAGAGTGTTTAAGGAAGCGTGGGGAAACCCCTCATCGGTTCATACTTTAGGACAAAAAGCAAAATTTGAGGTTGATAATGCTCGCGAAAAAGTAGCCAATTTGTTATCGGCAAATCCTTCCGAAATATTTTTCACATCATCTGCAACCGAAGGAATTGGATTGATGTTGCCCAATATCGTAAAAACTGATGAAATTCAACATGTTATTACATCAGCTATTGAACATTCTGCCGTGTTGAAAACGCTCAAAAATATCGATGGAATTGAAATTCATTTTGTTAAATTACACGCTGAGGGTTCGACCGATATGTCGGATTTGAAAGAGAAACTTGAGAAAAATACAGGTAACAAACTTGTGGTTTTGATGCATGCCAATAACGAAATTGGGAATTTATTGCCAGTAAAAAAAGTTTCGGAATTATGCAAGGAATTTAATGCACTTTTTTTTGTTGACATGGTTCAAACCGTTGGAAAATATAAAATTGCCTTGGATTCATTAAATATAGATTTTGCTGTGGCTTCGGGTCATAAGTTTCACGGTCCAAAAGGTGTGGGCATGTTGTTCGTGAAATCGGGCAAAGCATATCCTCCTTTACTTTTTGGTGGAAGTCAAGAGCGAAATATGCGTGCCGGAACCGAAAATACTCCAGCCATTGCCGGATTTGCAAAAGCCCTCGAAATTGCTATGAGTGAAATTGATAATCAAATTAAAAATATTTCAGACTTAAAGTCATATTTTGTTCAAAAACTTAAATCCGAAATTCCAAATGTGAAGTTTAATGGTAGTTCGGCGGAAGAGGGTTTATATTCCATTCTCAATGTCTCTTTACCAACAAAATTGTCGAATGAACTACTAAATATTAAGTTTGATATGGCTGGAATTGCCGTGTCGCAAGGGAGTGCTTGTTCTTCGGGCGTTAATAAACCCTCGTCAGTTATTCAACAATTGTATGGTGAAAACCGAAATGCCATACGTTTTTCATTTTCAAAATTCAATACCATGGATGAAGTGGATAAAGTTGTTGATTTTATCCTTATTTTAACTAATTAACTTTTAATTGTTTGTAAATCAATCCCATTTTTGTAATGGTGTTAAAAAATATTTTTATTATTGCAAATTATTCATTGATTTTCTGATATTTATGGCTAAGACAATTCAACGGAAAGCAAAATTAAAAAAAAAGAAAAAAATCAAGTTCTATAAGTTGAACATGATGATTTCCGAAAATCGTAAAAAACAGTTGGATTTGTATTGCAAAGCAAATAAAACAACAAAAAATAAAGTGTTACGCCAAATTCTATCTAGTTTTTTAGATGAGAATTGTAAAAAAGATACCGAAAAAGGAAACGTAGTTTCGAAAAATCAATTAAAATTGTTTGACGTTGAAGGGTTTTATGATAAAGGAGGTGCACAGTTGACGTTTGATATGTAAAGAGAGTTGAGAGTTAAGAGTTAAAAGTTAAGAGTTAAAAGTTTAGAGTTAAGAGTTAAAGTTTAGAGTTAAGAGTTAAAAACGGAGGTTGAGGCTCTCGAAACCGAAGTTTTTAGAGTTAAGAGTTTGCAAGATATTTAAAAAAAAACAAGAGCTTTCATTTAGAATGCTCTTGTTTTTTTTGGTTAATGATTAAAATGAGTACCCAATTCTAAATGAAATAAGATTTGAATGTGCATTTTTGTACATTATCATTTCGTATCTACCTGATATTTCAATTAAATCTTCAATTTTATATCCAGCACCAACCGAAAATCCAAAATTTGTATTACTCGATTTAATAGTGCTATTTAAAACATTTACCCTTGACCTCGAATGTACTAATCCTAAGTGTGCTTCAGGATAAAATCCGTTGCCATCTCCGTTAATGTAATACCTTCCTACAGCCATAATTGGAATTTGAAGATGAAGATAATCTGAGGTTAAACTAAATCTCATTCCTGCGTTTACTCCCATTCCAATTGCTCCATCAACATCGTAAATGTAAGTGGCAGAGCCACCAATCATTGGTTTGGAGTTTTCGGCTGTTGGAATTACTAAATCAGCGTTAATAGTTGCTTGTGCAATAATGTTTCCAAATGCAAAGACCATTAATAATGCGAAAATGGTTAAAGTTTTTTTAATCATAGTGTTTTGTTTTTCGTTTTACCTACTCATTTGGCTTTTCGGTTTCCGCCATTAATTTGTTAGTTTGTATTAATTACAAAAATATGTAATTTTTTTATATAGGCAAACATTTAATATTTTTTTATTTTAATTAGTTATTATAATTGAAAAAGGAAATTGCATTAAGCGATTTCCTTTTCAATATATTGCTTTTCAAAATAAAACGCCATGTCTTATTGTGAAAACAAGTGGCTGTATTTACTTCTTTTTGACTTCTGTAACTCGAATTAAAGTGCCCGTCATGCACTTGCTTTTCATGTCGGTTAACACATCAAATGTGAATTCAATTTTTTGTCCATCAACTAAAAAGTCTGCGGGTAAGTCTTTTGGCTCATATTTTTTACCATCAGCGGTTTCAATTACCCAAGCACATGCACCCAACATATTCGGAAGTTTTTTTACGGTTCCTTGAGTCATTACTTTATCAGTTTTTGTTTTGTCGGTTTTTTTGCAACATTTGCAGCTATTGAATGAGATAGAAGCAATTAAAACCAGAATAATTAGTGTTAAATTAGTTTTTTTCATTTTGGGGAAATTTTAATACATTAATTGTTTTTTAGAGCTGTTTTTCCAACCAGCGTCGCTTTTGTAATCCGAAAAATAGATTACTAAATCAGCATCGCTTTTGTAATCGCAAAGGAAAATAGTTTTATCGGCATCACTTTTATAGTCGCAGAAAAACCATAAACCATTGTTGCCACTAGCATCACTTTTATACTGACATTTGTAAACAACCAAATCAGCATCGCTTTTGTACTTTGCAACATACACTTTTACTTTTGCATCGCTCTTGTATTGACAGCTAAAAACTTTTTGGGCAGTACTACTCCCTGCTGTAAATACGATAAAAAATAACACACTGACAAGGGTGATAATTGTTTTTTTCATAGTTTTTAATTTTTTTGAAGAGCTAAAAATACAACAAAAATTAATCCAAGATATTTTTTTGAAAGAAAATTGTACTATTGATTGTGTACCTTTGCAAAAAAAACTTTCATGAGCGTAAATATTATCACTTTAGGTTGTTCCAAAAATACTGTCGATTCCGAAGCATTAGCAGCTAATATTTTAAACAACGGCATTTCTGTCGAACATGAATATAACGATGGAGATACTGTTATCATAAATACGTGTGGTTTTATTAATGATGCAAAAGAACAATCGATTGATACAATATTGGTTTATTGTGAGCTAAAGAAAAAAAAGAAGATAAAAACCTTAATCGTAATGGGCTGTTTGGTTGAGCGTTTTAAAAATGAATTAGCAAAAGAAATTAGCGAAGTTGATGCTTGGTTTGGTGTGAACGATTGGAATGAAATTTTAGAGTTTGTAACCAAGGATAAAAAACAATATTCATTGATTGATAGAGAATTAAGTAATCAATCGCACTATGCTTATTTAAAAATCTCCGAAGGATGCAATCGCAGATGTTCGTTTTGTGCAATTCCGTATATCCGTGGAAAACATATTTCACGAACAATTGAATCCTTGGTTGAAGAATCAGAAGCATTGGCTGCAAAAGGCGTTAAAGAACTAATCATTATCGCTCAAGATATTACGGTTTTCGGACTTGATTTATACAAAAAGCAATCGTTGGCTGAGTTAATTGAAAGACTCTCGGAAATCAAAGGTATAGAGTGGATTCGACTTCATTACGCTTATCCTGTTATGTTTCCAGTTGAAGTTCTTCATTTGATGAATTCAAACCCGAAATTGTGTAAATATTTAGACATTCCCTTGCAACATATTAGTGAAGCTTTACTGAATAGCATGAATCGCGGTCATGGAAAAGACGATACAATTGCTTTATTGAAACAAATAAAAACGATTGTTCCTGATATTTCATTGCGAACTACCTTCATTGTTGGATATCCTGGAGAAACACCTTCACAATTTAAAGAATTATTGGAATTTATCAAAGAATTCAAGTTTGATAGGGTAGGAGCATTTCCTTACTCGGAGGAAGAAGGAACTCCAGCTGCTGAATTGAAAGATTCGATTTCTTCGATTTTAAAAATGCGTCGTTTGGATGAACTGATGGCAATTCAACAGGAAATTTCCTTAGAACGAAATGAGCTGTTTATTGGGAAACAGTTAAACGTGATTATTGATAGTTTTGAAGATGGAATTTACTTTGCACGCACCGAATTTGATTCTCCCGAAGTGGATAATCAAGTGCTAATTGAAACCGATCAGGAATTAACGATTGGGAATTTTTATACGGTGAAAATTACGGGTGCCGATTATTTTGATTTGGATGCTGAAATTGTCCGTTAACAAGTTGTCCCCCGACTACTACGGCAATTGTTGTAACAAGTCGTCCCCCGACTACTACGGCAATAGCGGATATAGTCGGAGGACGACTTTGCTTTCAAAAATCAAAAAAGACACTCTAAAACACTACTACAGCCAATTGTATACTTTTTTTCAACAATGCTTTCTTTTAATTTTTGTTTTGTTTTAATATTTCCAACTTGTACGAAATAAAGATGCAATACCTCGTCATTTTTAAGCTCGACTAAAATTGTTCTCTTTTTAATTGCTCGTCCACCAATGAAATATTTAATTAGCCAATAATTTTCTACATTAAAAGCGAAAACCAATCTTCTATCTGGTAATTTTCTATTTTTTAAATCTGTTCTATTATATTTTCCTCTAAAGTCAGCAATATCAACAATAAAACCACTCCGTTTATTGATTTCATTAAAAATACAGCTAGGAATTTTCTTTTTCTTGTTAACCTTTATAACTTCTGACTTAGTAAAATGCATTAAAATAAAATCTATAGTGTCTTTCTCAAGCATTTGTGAAAAACAATTATAATTTGTCACAAACAACATCAATATTATAAGTATTGTTTGTTTAATTATTAGCTTTTTGTTTACTGTCATTTCTAATTTTATGTATTAGTTACAAATAAATTTAGATACTCTATCAACGTCTATTTCAGAAAATGAAATTGTGTTCACCAATTTAATGAAAATGCATTAAGATTCAAAAACCAAGGGCGTTCCTTAATTGGTTTTTTCACTTTACATTTAAAATAGCCAAAAGTATTTTCTGTAATTTTAATGTTTGCAAGACCAGTATCAGATTTAGTTCTAACTTGGCATAATAGAGTGTCAAAAATGGCTATAACTTTTCCGTATATTATTTCGTCTATCTCAGGTTTAATATTTCTCAATTCTAATTTTACGTATTGAGGTTCAATATTCCAATAATCTATATCATTTCCAAATATAAGTCTTGATGTTAGTGTGTCAGTAACTAACAAACTCAATTCTCTATATTCCCAATGACTACTATTTGTCAGTTTTATCAAGAGCCTATTTGAGTCAAAGGTGCAATTGCAATTTTCTAGTAACGTCACATTTAACAAATCAATATTATTTGCTTTTTTGTTTCTGCTTGTTCTTTCAATGTTCACCCAAGCTTGATTTACTGAATCATTATGAGGAAAATAATTTAAATTTGGAAAATCATAAAGTTCATCTTCAACCAAAATTGAATTTTTAATTCTAATGTCACCTTGGTTATCTCCTTTTTTCGTACATGACTGTAATAAAAATGATAATATAACTAATAAAAGGAGCTGTTTCATAAAATAAATCGTTTGACTTATCATACAAAGATATAAAATAATTCTTTACATTAAAACCATACCACTTAACTGCACCAAAAATCAAAAAAATATTGCTATCCTCTCGCAAAAAGTTTTCATCAAAAAAAAGTGAAAAAAAAGGTGCCTGCAAGTCGGCACAAGTCGTCCCCCGACTACTACGGCAATTGCGGCTATAGTCGGAGGCTTTCGGTCGTCGAGCGGAGCCGAGACGCCATAATGTCGCTCCTACGTATCTGAATCATGATTATAATTTTTTTTAATGAATACTCAATCTTTCACCTAATTTTTTTATCTTTGCAGTTCAA
>CAZFPO010000082.1:0-13485 GCA_964521105.1 uncultured Lentimicrobiaceae bacterium
TAAGCCTGTTGTTTACTCAACAGGCTTTTTTCGTTTAGTCGGTGGACGACTAAAAGGAAATTTACCGATAATCGTTCCCCGACTAGCACAAAATAATTTATTTTTTAAATACTTTCGAGAAATAATTGATGTGCCAAAAAATATGAAATACAGCTATAATGGTCATCGAAATTCCTACTTGAACATGCCAATATAATATCGTTCGGAGCCAATCAATAGCCAATTGATAGTTTATCTGAATTACAAGGAAAAATCCAAATAAACAAGAAACCAAAAATGTAATCAATAATAAAATATTCCATATTCTTCGATGATATTTGACCTTTAATTTTCCAACTTTTGAAAGGGTAAAAGTTATACCATATAAAAATAGGGTTAATAAAGATATAAATATTAGGCTATATGGTTTAGAAACTACTTTAGTAGTTGATTTTTGTATGGAAATATTTTTAGTGGTATCTGACGAAATTTTCTCTATTTGAGCAGAATCTTTTAGTTTTTCATCTAAGGCTGAATTAATTATTGAAGGTTTGACCGGTTTTTTTATCTTTTGATTATTTAGTGTTGAGTCATTTTTAGTAACTATTTTGTCATTCTTAACCTCTTGTTTATTTATGGAATCAACTTTTGTAATAATCGGTTTTTCAATAATAGAATAGTCGCAATATCCATCTCCGTTCTCGTCAAAATGCCTTCCACAGCCATGCGAACAATTTACTCTGTTCCATGGACATTGAGCATAATTTGAAAATCCTAAGATTAAAAATAAAAAGAAAAAAATAAAATTTTTCAAGGCTATTTATTTTTTTTTGGTCGCATCGATTTAATGAGCTCTTCTAATGTAATTAGTTTAAAACCAGGTGATTGTTTAAATAAGGTTTCGCTAAGTTTAATGTTATCCGCAGAAACAACTTCCCCTTTAATTTCATTTTTGCCTATATATTCAATAGTTCTTAGGGGATATCCTTTTTTCATTAAGCTAGTGTATTCAACACTCGATTTTATGGATAATTTAGCATTGTTATTCATCATTTTACGCATAAAAGCACCAAATTTATCAATGTCGAAATCTTTGCTTATGTTTACTTTATCGCTAATCCAAATGGTCATCTTTTTTTCACCCTTCATGAATATATCGTAGCGTTGAGTATCGAATCCCATTACTTGAGTTCGATCGACTATTTTTTTTGTGCTAACAGGAAAATCTTTACTTGTATCGCCGTCCGAATTATCAAAAACTATCAACATTGCTTCATATTGTTTGCGAGCAGCATCTTGTTTTTCCTTTGGAAGCCTTGAAACCATCATGTCAATTTCTTCTTTTAAACCGTTGATTACGCCCGTTCGATATGCTTCAGGAGTGCCAGTCCAATAGGTTTTGAAAAAGTTATTAATTACGGTTATTTCATTTTTATTTAAGTCGTAAATGTATGTTCCTTCAGCTCCACCCGAACGCATTTTATTACTTTGCACATAAATAGTATCATGAGTAATCAATCCTTGAGGGGTAGTTTTCTTTTCGACAATAACCCAACCTGCAAAAATTGGAGTAGTTAATATAAATAAAATACTAATTAAGAATAATTTATAAATATTTTTTTTCATTTTTTTGTTTGTTTTTGTTTTACAAAGTTACATTAAAAATAATTCCATGTTCAAATTCTTATTTTAAAACATAGAATATTGTTGAAAATTGTTTTTTGAGTCTCTTTTTTAACGTATTTTTGTTAAAAAAACAATTACTTAATGTCAGAGCCTCAACAAAAAAATAATCCACTTCATGGGATAACATTAGAAAATGTAGTTACAACGCTTGTAGAACATTATGGATGGGAAGCTTTGGGACAAAAAATTAATATAAAATGCTTTAACGAAAATCCAAGCATTAAGTCGAGCCTTACTTTTTTGCGAAAAACACCCTGGGCAAGAACTAAAGTTGAAAGTTTGTACCTTTACTTAATTCGGATAAAAAGCAAAATGAAATAGATTTTAGCTCATGTTGATGTTGGTTACAACATGGATTCAATAATCGATTTTTTTATTATCAAGAATGTATTAGTCTTTAATTCATGAATTAGTGGCTGAAATTGTTGCCACGAATACACGAATGATTTTTGACAATGAAAATAAGATTATTATAACACTGTAATATTTGTTTTTAATTCATGAATTAGTGGCTGACATCGTTTCCATGAATGATTTTTTTTATATGTTTTAGATGATTATTATGAAAAAAGATTCAAAATATCCTCTTTGTTAATTTTTTTCAATACCGATTCATCGGTTTGAATAATGTTTTCAGCAATTTGCTTTTTTGTATCCTGTAAGGCTAATATTTTTTCTTCGACTGTATTTTTACAAATCATTCGATATGCAAACACTTTTTTATCCTGTCCAATTCGATAACAACGATCGATGGCTTGATTTTCAACCGCAGGATTCCACCATGGGTCAACAATATACACATAATCGGCTGCAGTTAGGTTTAAACCTAAACCACCTGCTTTTAAACTGATTAAAAACACTCTTACATCCTCATTATTTTGGAAATTTTCAACACTATTTTGTCTTTGTTTTGTATTGCATTGTCCGTCAAGATATTCATATTTTATCGAATGCTCATTCAATGCTTTTTGAATTAATTTTAGCATTGAAACAAATTGACTAAAAATTAAAATTTTATGTTTCCCTGTTTTGTTTTCAATATGATTTAACAGCTCTTTTATTTTAATAGATTGATTGCCATAGTATTCATCATCCGACAATATTTCGGGTGAGTCGCATATTTGCCTTAGCTTCAACAAGCCTTCCAAAACAAACAATTTACTTTTTTCCAATCCTTCTTCATCAATCTTTTTTAAGAGATAATCTCGATATTTGTTTCGGTAAGCGGTATAAATATTCATTTGTTCCTCGTCCATATTGCAATATAAAATATTTTCAGTTTTAGGAGGTAATTCATTGATTACTTGCTCTTTGGTTCTTCGTAAAACAAAAGGATGAATTAACTTTTGCAATTCAGTAGCAATTTTTTCATCTTTATCTTTGTCGATTGGAATTGAAAAATCGTCCTTAAAAGAAGCTTGTGAACCTAAAAATCCAGGATTTAAAAAGCTAAATTGAGCATATAAGTCAAAAGTGTTGTTTTCGATAGGCGTGCCAGTACAAACAATGCGATTATAAGCTTTTAGTAAACACACCGATTTGTATCTGAGCGAAGTGGGATTTTTTATTGCCTGAGACTCATCTAAAATAACATAATTGAATTTTAGTTTATGAAATATTTCAATGTCATTTACTAAGGTGCCATAAGAAGTAATGATGATGTTTTGCTTTTTCAAAACATCAGGATTTTTTTCTCGATTTATACCATAATAATAAAAAATTGGGGTGTTAGGAGCAAATTTTTGAAACTCCGACTCCCAATTGAAAATTAAAGTCGTTGGAACAACAATTAGATTAGGAACTGAAGATTTTTTTTCAATTTGTTTTAAAAATGTGATAATTTGAAGTGTTTTTCCCAAACCCATATCATCGGCAAGAATTCCACCCCATTTAAATTCGTGAAGGAAATTTAGCCAATTTAAGCCCTCTTTTTGATAATTTCGCAGGTTGGCTTTAATCTCAATTGGAATGGTCGTATTTTGAATTTCATGAAATGTTTGAAGTTGTTTTTTCTTTTCAAAAATTTCTTTCAAAATTTCCTCTTGATCGATGTCCGAAAAAAACTCATCAATGAAGTTGAATTTTAATTTAGAAATCTTTAAATTATTTTTAGATATTTCACCTGCTCTAAAATATCGTTCAAATTTTTCTAACCACTCTTTGGGAAGTATGCCGTAGGTTCCATCTGATAGCAATACATAATTATTTTTGTTTTTAATTGCTTTTTTAATGTCGGATAGTTTTACATTTTCTTCCCCAAATTTTATTTCTATTTCAATGTCAAACCAATCTTGACCCGATTTGATATGTGATGTAATTACTGGTTTGTGGGGATTATATTTAAAATATTTCAGTTTTGATAATCCAAAAACTTGTATGTTGTTTTCGGTGAATTTTTCAAATGCTTTAAAAAACCACATATCAGTCATTAAAACGTCCATTGGCAAGTGGAAAAAATCATTTTCAGTTTGGGTTTTCCACAATGGTTGAATTTCTAATAACGTATTGATAAATTCGGTTTCAAATTCTAAATTTCGGCAATTTTGGATAATTTTTCCTGATTCGTTTACATCATAATGTTTATATGATTCTAATGGATTTATCGATATATTCCCTTCATATACTACGTTTACAGTGAAAATCATGTATCCATCAACATCTGATAAAAAAATATTTTTCTCTTTAGGAAGGATATCCACCTTTTCAAAATTTAAATATTCCGAAAAATCAATGTCGATTTTTTTAGAATTGGGTATGATCACTTTTTTAACGAAATCTATTTTATTGCTGACAACCGTTTTAATGCTCGGAAAATGTGAATTATCCTTATAAAATTTGTAGTCATTGTACGAATTAAAAATGTGAAGTGATTCATCGTCAATAATCAAAAAACCAAGATGATACGAATTAGCTGAACTTGGTTCAATTTCAACACCCGAATCGAGATAAAGACAGGGTTTTATGCCAATCATGTTTTTTTCTTCAAAATACTTAAACTTAAAAAGCACTTTTTCGTCTCTAATATTAATGTTTATGAGGTCGCGTTTAACGATGTAAAGATTTTGACGAGAGTATTCGTATCTATTTTGATTTGAATGGTGATTTGTATTATAATATATGAATTTGAACTTTTTGATGTTTGCAAAAATCTCCTGATATTTTTTAAAAATTAATTCATCATTATTATTTCTATCATTAATTAAGTTGTTTACAATGATATAGTTTTTTATCAAATCGTCAAACCCATCTTTGTTTTTAAAAAGTAGTATTTTATCATTTTGATCAACCAATGAAAACGAAGAAATCATTTCAGTTTCACCTTTGTTTACATTTGCCGACACTGGAGTAAATTCAAGGTAATAGCTCCCATTAATTACAAGCCCGATGTCTCTTTTTTTAAACAACTCAGCCTGTTTAAACATTTCAGTTATTCTATTTTCGGCATTTGATTTTTCTTTATCTGCAAAAATGTCATTCATTATGCTTTTTGAAAGGATGAAACTTCCATCTTTAGGAATCCAGACTATTGAGTTTTTTTGAATATGTATGGTAAATAATTCCATAAATGTTTTAAAATCTAGACCCGTATCGTCTATGATAGGCTTAAATTTTTGTTCTAACAGTTCATTATTGAAAATAGTAAAAATGTTGTTGTCGAAATTTTTGTTCAGAAAATTTAACACAAACATTTCGTGTTCACAATTGCCCCTTACCATTTTATTACAACTGCATTTTGATTTCAAAGCTCCATTTTCAAATTTAAAAGTAAGAGTATGATTGACGTATTGCGACCAGTAATTGTTTTTATGTTGATATTCAAAAATAATTTTCGATATTGAAAAATCCTTTATACTTAATTCAATTTCTTTTGGATTTACATTTGAAAAAAATAAATTATTGTCTGATTTAATGTTGTGAATGTCGGGATATTCATAAAAATTCGATGAATTTCGAAAATTCCCATTCACTGCTATTTCAAGGTTTACCTTGTTTTCTAAATAAAATAAGGCTGCAATAATATGTTTGCAAATGCCTCGATAATTTTCGCTATAAGGGCAGTCGCATTTTGTTTTAAACTTCCATTTTATATTGTCGGAATAGTCGATTTGTATATTGTAAGGCTTACTTCCCATTACTTCAAAACCTGCAATTTTAGATGTTGGATTATTGAAAATTAGTTGAACTCGGTTTTGTGCAAAAAGACTCTTACCACGATCAATAGTAAAATATTGAGCATTTTTATGAATGAATGACGTAATATCCATAAAATTTAGTTTATTTTTTCGAGATTTATAAAATTAGCTCAAGCCGAATAAATACATTACGGGACTTCTAAAAATTGCTTTTTTGTCGTTTAATACGAATTTTAAAATCCTCATTTACAGAGGTAATAATCGGTTTTAAAATTCATTTTGTCAAAAAAATCTAATTTTCAGAACCCCTCTGTAATTAGTTTGGATGAGGAACACAAAATTAGCGAAAAACTTTTGCAAAGGCAAAAATAGTCTGTTTTTTTCACCAACTCCTTCGGTTTTATCATTCACAAAGATTGTGTATGAATATTTTAAGATATTTTTCTTAAAAGCAAAAGAATCAATTGTGAATAACATGGATACTGTTCAAAAAAGTGTTTATATAAGATTAAAAAAAGACCACGAATTTATGCGTGGTCTTTTTTTTACAATTCAGCTTAATTTTTAATCAATTTTACATTATTAACAATCCCAAATGAGTCTGTAATTTTCATCACATACATACCAGGCTTTAGAAAATCGAGTGAAATATCCTTGAAGTTATCTATTTGAATATATATACTATGAACCATCTCACCCGAAGTACTATATACTTCAATCAAGTAATTATCAGCTTTATTGCTAACTATACTTAATTTATCATTGAAAGGATTTGGGAAAATGGATAATTTATCAGAATATTTTGTCAAATTACATGATATTATTTGAGGATCGAAAATCATACTTTCACCGTTAAAATCTGTTTGTTTTAATCGATAATAGACTATACCATCTGGTTTTGAGTGGTCAATAAAAGAATATTCTTTTAGTTGAGAGCTATTACCGGCACCTTCAATATTTCCAATAGAATAATAATCAACCCCATTTGAGCTTCTTTCAATTGTAAAAAAATACTGGTTGTTAATTTCAGTTGCAGTTATCCAAGTTAATATAACTTCTTTTTCGGAACATTTTGCATCAAAGCTAACTAATTCTATTGGAAGGAGGTTGCTTCCGCCTCCAGCCACTCCCCAATTACTCCATCCAGTAGCTCCAATTCTTTTTAACACTGGCGATGCAATGGTACCGGTAGGAGCTACGTGGGTTCCACTTTCAATCCATAATCCTGCACCAACTCGTTTTACTGCTGTTAATTGACATAAATCATTAATGGTAGCTAAGCCATTTGCAAATAATGTAATATCATAAGTTCCACCTGCTAAATCATCGCCATTATCGATTTTCCAGTATCCTTCTTCGCTATACATCGTTACTCTAAATTGTGGGCAACCTCCAGTAGCAGGAATTAATGGACTATTACCACTATTTTGCCATCCCATTGGAGTTTGAATAAATTGAACCGTTAGCGATCCACCACTTGTAGGTGCAGAAGTATATTCTATCAATGTAGGTCGATAATCAGAACCAACAGCGATTGGGAATAATCCAGTTGAATTTCCGCTATTTGTTGAAGCAGCATACCAACGTTTGATTTTTCCATCAACCTTGCCTGATACATAGTTAAGCGTTCCGACATTAGAAGTAGATGTTCCAATAACAAGCGTATTTGTTCCAGTAGCAATATCTCCTTGGCTCATTATTAATGTGTTTCCAATGTTCAGATTAGAAGACAAAACAATTCCAGATGATTTATCGATATTAAAATTGTAAAAAACAGTATTACCAGCATCAATGGAAGCCAATGCGTTACCATCTAAAACTACTGTTCCATTTCGAGGGTTAAAAGCACCTCCATTTAACGTCCAATTACCGGCAATACTCATGTTATAATTTGAGGCACTTACATCCCAAGTTCCAGAGTTTAAAATAAAATCAGCATTAATGTCAATTGCACCAGCAAGAGTGGCAGTGCCAGCCGATTTATTTATGGTAACATTATTAAAATATTTATTTGCACCAATTCCACCTGGGTTAATTAATTGTGCTCCAGATCCATCAAACATTACGGTTGATGTTCCCGCATCGAAAAAACCGTTGGTGGCATTGATCGTCCAATTTCTTGCAGAATAAATATCTCTGTTTGAAGTATAGAAAAATCCCCTTGTAACTAAAAAATTTCCGTTAACATCAAGATTATCGGAACCAAGATTAATTGCATTAGAAGAAATACCTTTGTTAATTGTTAAATTATAAAAAGCCTTTGAAGCTCCAACTCCGCCTGTATTAATATTCACTGATGCTATAGTTCCATCAAGAGTAACAGTTCCTGCCCGAGCGTTAAAACTTCCATTGTTTGTCCAATCTCTAGTAATATTCATTTGAAAATTGGAGGCACTTACATCCCAAGTTCCATTGGCAATTGTAAAACTTCCATTAATGTCAATATTTCCTGCTAAAGTGGCAGTTTCAGCAGATTTATCTACAACCACATTATAAAATTGCTTCCCAGCAACAACTCCGCCTGTTGTTATTAGCTGAGCACCTGAACCGTTAAAATAAACAGTTCCTGAACGGGGTGTAAAAGTAGCCGAATTTGTCCAGTCCCCACCTACATACATCGAATAATTCGTTGCACTTACATCCCAAGTGCCTGATGAAAGTATAAAGTTGCCTAAAATGTCAATATCATAGGATGCTAACGTAGCAGTACTAGCAGATTTATTTACGGTAACATGATTAAAAGCTTTTCCAACACCAGTTCCTCCACTATTTATAGTTTGAGTTCCACTACCATCAAAAACTACAGTCGATGTTCCTGCATTAAAAACTCCATTGGCAGCATTGATAGTCCAATTTCTAAAGACATATAAAGTTCTGTCATTTGCGTTAAAAGTTCCCATAGTCAAGCTAAAGGATTGGTTTACATCTATATCATCAGCACCTATATCAACTGTTTTTACTGCTGTGGATTTGCTAATTGTTAAATTATAAAATGCTTTACCTACACCCGTACCTCCTGTTGTTATTGTTGTAGCTGCTGTTCCATCAAAAGTAACTGTTCCAGTTCCTGGTGTAAATGTCCCATTGTTTATCCAATTCCCTGTAACGTTGATTCCATAATTTGACGCACCTGTGCTTAGTAACTTACTATTATTAATGGTTAAACTTCCATTTACATATATTGCGGAGCCTAAGGTAGCTGCGTCATCAACAGTTAAATTATAAAAATCCTTTGTCCCAGCACTACTCTATGTAATCGTTGAGTTCACTCCATCAAAAATGACAGTACTAGTACCACAAGTAAATGTTCCAGCTGTATGTGTCCAATTACCAGCGACATAGATAATTTGGCTTCCTACTGTTAAATTGGATTTTATGGTTAAATCATTATCCACATCCACGTCATTTGTTGTAATAGTGGCATAATTAGCTGATTTGTTTATCACTAAATTATAAAATGAATAACCAACTCCTATACCACCTGTATTTATTGTTTGAAGTCCTGATCCATTTAGCTCAACAGTTCCTCCGCCATTATTAAATGTTCCATAATTAGAATAATTCCCTCCAATTTTAAAAATGCCACTTCCCGCATTTAATATTGCCGAAGTGTAAGTGGCAGCGCCATTTAAAACAATTCCTGAAACAGTAATTGCCCCATTACCCAAATTAATTATACCGTTTTGAGAATTATAAAGTCTTCCCCCAATGCTGATGTTGTGATTATTGAAATTCAACGTATTATTATAATTATTTCTAATATCCCCAGAAACTATTAAATCGCTGTTTATGTCTAAAGTATTAGATGCTGTATTTTGATTAAAATATATTGTTTTTAAGCATGTCGATGTGTTTGTTGTGGTTATCGTATTACCTGAATTATAAACATATAGAATTCCACCTGATGTACCTGAAACACTTCCATTGGCTTGAAATTCTTTATTTGCTCCATACCAAAAAATGTGTGCGCTAGAATTATTCATAATTATATTGCACCCGGCATCAATAGTTACATTCGAATTTTCGGTTCTAAATCTTACATTCCAAGTGCCACCCGATCCTGTAACCGTTTTATCAGTAACTCCTCTAAAGTAGAACTGATATGCTCCTGAATTTGTACATGTAACGGTTCCTCCATTTGTGGTAATCGTTGACCCATAAACATTTAAAACCCTTGCTGCATCCAAGTTTACAGTTCCTGCCGATAAGGTTAAATTATTACTTACACGCATGTCGTTGGTAACAAATGTTTTAGTGCCAGTACAATTAAATTCAACATTATAAAAATCCTTCGTTCCAACTCCAGTTCCACCGGTAATTATGTTGGCATCGCCACCAGCGAAAATAACCATACTTGTGTTTTTCGTAAAAGTTCCACTATTTGTGTAATTTCCATTTATTATTAATTCGTTTGAACCCGAAACTACCAAAGTTCCATATTCAATTGTAAGATTATTACATGCAACACTAGTCGTGATTGTTGCATTATTTGATGTACACCCATTATCTTTCAAAAACACATTTGAAGAAGAATTTGGGGCAGCACCAGCTAAAGCAAAGTTTGTTCCGTTAAATACCAGCCAATTTGATGCAGTGGTCCATTCTGTACTCGTTCCGCCAAACCATGCATAATCACCTGCCGACATTCCTGTTGTAGCGGGTACAGAAACTGAAACAGTTTGTTCAACGTAGGTTGTATTTTCAAGTCCATCACCATTTTTTGCATAAATACGATAAGTATATGAACCAGGATTTAAACCAGAATGAGTGCATGTTGTAGCCGAACCATTATAGACATCAGATGCTGTTGTAGTACAATAAACCCTTACAGAAGTATATGCACCACCAGACCAATCTAACTTAATTGAACCACAGGATGCTGAACTGTTTGTAAAAGAGGTAACATCTGCAGCTCTTGTGTACTTACAAGCCGAAAATGATTGAGCACTTTCGTTATTTCCGTTATCTCTTGATTTAACAGTATAACAATATTGAGTATTGGCACTTAAACCTGTAATAGTTATAGTAGTTCCGGTGATCCATGTGTTAGCTCCAGTACCAGTACCTGTTATATAGTAATCTTTCATGCCCGTTGTAACTGTTACCGATTTTGTAGGTAAAATAAACATTCTGTCAAACCAAACCGATCCAGCACCTGAAGAACCTCCGTTATTATCTGCCCTTAAAGTTAGATATGCATCTGTACCAACTACGTTAGTAGATGTTCCCTGAATTAATTCCCATTTTGAAGTAACGGATGACGAAACCGCATCGTATGTGCCACCATAAAAGCTTGTAGAAGAAGCTGAAAAGAAAAAATAATCTACGGATGGACCGTTAGAATATAACCATCCTCCATATCGATACTGAATTGAATTGTCGGGTATTGCAACCGCATTATGTTGAGAGACTATTTCCCCGGTAGATTCTTTTAGTATATATCCCGACCTAAAACCTTGAATATACTTGCTGTCATTTATCTTCATAGCACCATCAAAACCAGGAGCATTGTTCCCAATCGAAGCGTTGTTTTCTTGTGTGCCATATTCAAGCAAATTACTCATGTTCCCCATTGCATCAAAAGAAGTTGGTGAAAAGTAATAAGTATTTCCAGCATCTGAAGATCCAGTCCATGATACATCTAATTTAGTCGGATCGCTGTTAACGTTAACAGTTATCCCTGCAGGAACTGTGGGCGATGTATTGTCTTTAGCATCGGTATCGCTAATTGATATACGGTTGAATATTGGTGTTAATGTGATTTCTTTCCATGTTGTTGTACCACTGGATGCATTTGTAAATGAAACTGTAGAAACAGTTGGTGCAGAACCATAATTATGTTCTCCTAAAAATTTTCCATTAAAAAACACTCGATAATAAGTACCTCTTCTTATAATTCGAATGTTTTCAAATTCATTTAACACGGTAGGATAATATACATTTAACTTCTCCGTTCCACCATAATGAATTCGAATGCTTGTAGAATATCTGTCAATATTAATAATTCCATCTGACACTTCCCATCCTTCAGTTGGATTTGCTGATTGTTTAACATTAAAATCAAAAACATAATCATCACTTATGCTTGTTGAAATATTGCTTGGAGCACTCGTTGTTTCAGCAGAGGAATAGCTGCCACCTTTAATCGGAGTATAAGTTCCGCCAGAACTTGTTGATAGAACAAAGCCTTTTCCAACTACCCCTCCATACATATCGCTAACTACTTCTCTTGAGGATAATGCTCGATTAAATACTTTGATTTCATCTAATTGACCATTAAATGCACCATAATTTCCTCCAGCATATTCGTATGGAGCATAAACCGTTGCTCTTCCAGACACTACTCCCGTTGTAACCAAAACACCATTTAGATAAATTGAAGGGATTCTATTATTGTAAACCACCATAATATGATTCCACCCAGACCCAATTTCTGCATTATATACCGCTAATGCGGGCATATAACCATCTCCGTGTTCATATACCGAAATCCCATTTGTACCAATACTTAAACCCGATCCTCCATTAGTTCCTCTATGGGAAGGCCAAACCGCATATTTTTGGTTATTTACTCCACCTGTCCCTGTATTATTTTGAGCATCAATTTCATGTGTTGCAGATGTTTTAAACCATCCTCCGTATGAAAATGTATTAGTTGGTAAATTGGTAGTGCCCGTAATAACTGTAGAAGTAGTTGAATTATTTGATGTAATTGCTCCTCCATTTCCAGTACTTCCTGTTGTATAAGTAGCACTATTCATAGTCCCATTATTGGAATTTGGACTCCAATCGTATGCTGTTGATCCGCTTCCTTCTTCAAAAGGCAGATAATAAATCAAACCACTAGTACCATCAGTTAAAGAAATATCTACCCGATTGTTTGAATTGTTTTGTGCAGTAAGTGTATAATTTGGAACTGAAGGCATACTGATTACTGGAGTAAATCGATATACTAGGTTCACTGGAAAATTGCTGGAACTATAAGTAATAGAATTGTTAGCAGTTGCATAGGATATCGTAGGGGTAGTTCCTGATGTTACACTCAGAAAATGATTCGCTCCTCCTGTTTGATCATTTATGCCAATAGAAGCTGAACCCGAGCAAGTGGACATGTCTTCGTAACAAAACTCGATGATATTAGATGTTTCGTATAATTTTATTTCAAAGTTTACATAAGAGTCGGTACAGTTATAAGGCCATAACATATAATAGAACTCTATAGTTAAAACTCTGTTTGGACTACTGCCTGCTAAAACAAAACCAATGTCGCCATAATCATAATCAGTAGCTAAATCATCCCACAATGGAGCAATCACTGGTTTAATACTAGTTGATGCCAAATCATTGGCATAAGAGGATTCAGTATTTGCAAAAGAGATGAATCCATTTGTACTGATGTAAAATTGAGTGTAATCGGTTCCGCAATAATTAAACGTAAACCCAATATTTATTGCCGAACTCATATAATCATCATAATCAGCTCCAAAAATGGTTGTTGTTCCTAACTCGGAAACATAGCCCCTTGTAAAAGATGAGAAATTGTAATTTCTAACATCTTGAGCATTGATACTGTATCCCCAAAAGACTATAATTAAAATCAGATAATGATTGTTTTTTTTCATGTGTATATAATTTTATAGAGGTCATCGCTTAGCTACATATTATTTGCTGATGGGTAATATTGTCG
>CAZFPO010000083.1:0-13122 GCA_964521105.1 uncultured Lentimicrobiaceae bacterium
ATTTAATATTATTTTCACCATTTCATCAATTTTTTGCTCATCTAATTTTGATGTATTTTCAGTTACTTTTGATACTTTCTTAACAATAAAACGTTCAAAAAAATTCATTTTATCAATTAAAAATTCTCCGCCTACGTTTATTTTAAACATAGCTTTACTTCTTAATTTTTCAGAATAAGCATCGTTGATTTGCTTTTCATAACCCGCCTCATTCATTCCACACAAAAAAAGACCAAATTGCTTTTGCAATATAATATTTTCATTATCATTGCAAAACTTTTTTATTACCGACTGAATCTTACCAGCATGTATTGAACCACCAATAACGATAGTGTCGTATAGGTTTATATCAAAATTCTTCTGATTTTTTAAATCATATACATCCGTTTTATCAATTTGAAGTTTGTCTGATAACATTTCAGCAACCTTCCGGCTTGTTCCATGACAAGTGGCATATAAAATTGCAGTTTTCATTGATTCTTATTTTTTTTATAGTAAAATTAGATCAATAATGGGATACTAAAATTATATTTTTTGCTAAAACCCAATTTTTAACCGCTAAATGACAGAAAAGAAAAGGCAAATCAAATTTCAGATTTACATTATTTGGTTAAAAAAAAATTTGGTTAGTAATGCAAATTAATAACCCAGCAACATACCAACCCGATAAACAACAAATGATAAACCCCAAGCCATTGAAAATGTGTAAACCATCGAAAAAATGCCCCACATGACGCTTCCAGATTCTTTTATAATAGCAGTTATTGAACCAATACAAGGAAAATAAATTGAAACAAACAAAATAAAAACAAAGGCTAAAAGAGGCGAAAAATATGGTTTTCCTTTATTTGGACCATCCAAATAGGTTTGTTCTTTTAATTTATGACTCAATAAATGTGTGGTTTCACCTTCGCTATCTTCGGTTTGATAAAGCACCGCAAGCGAACTAATAATAATTTCTTTTGCCGGAATTCCAGACAAAATACTCACACCCAATTTCCAATCAAAACCCAAAGGTTTTATTGCTGGTTCAATCACTTTTCCAATTTGAGCTAAATACGAATTTTCGTGTAGCATTCGCTGCCGTTCTAAACGACGATCCTTCATTAGTTTTGTAAGAGAAGTTGAATCAAATGTCTGATATTGAGCCGAATCAGAAATTGCAGTTTGATTTGCCACAATTTTACTGGTTTCAACATCATGTTTTTCAATCTCAGGCGAGGTTGTTGGGAAATAACCTAATGCCCAAAACACAACGGAAGAAATCAAAATCACGCTGGCGATTTTTTTCAAATATTCTCTAGCTTTTTCCCACATAAACTTAAACATCGAAGTTACCGTAGGGATTCGGTAAGGCGGCAAATCCATCACAAATGGAGCATCTACTGTTTTAAATACAAACCTTCGCATCCACAATGCTGTGAATATTGCCAATGCAATGCCTGTGAAATAAATTACAAATATGATTATTGAAGCATTTCGTGGAAAAAATGTTCCGGCAAACAAAATGTATACAGGTAACCGAGCATTGCACGAAATAAACGGGTTAATTAACATGGTAATCATACGCTCGTTTCTATTTTCCAAAATTCGAGTCGACATGATGGCTGGAACGTTACATCCAAATCCCATGACCAAAGGAATAAATGATTTTCCGTGCAAACCGATTTTATGCATAAAATTATCGAGAATAAAAACTGCCCTCGACATGTACCCTGTTCCTTCCATAATGGCAATAAACAGAAAAAGCAACAGAATATTTGGCAAAAAAACAAGCACTCCTCCCACTCCACTAATTACACCATCGACCATTAAATCTTTCAGCATCGAATCTGCCATGTTTGATGCAATCCAACTTCCAAACCATTGAACACCATGCTCAATCCAAGACATTGGATATGCACCAAGCTTAAATGTTGCAAAAAACATCAACCAGATAAGTCCAGCAAATATTGGAAAACCTAATATTTTATGTGTTAAAAAGCGGTCGAAACTACGATTTGATTCATTTTTTGGCAACAATGGCTCTTTTATCGTTTCGTAGACAGCACCTTTTATAAAACCAAATTTCAAACGAGTAATTACGCTGTCAACTGTATCACCGTATTCCTTTTCGATGCGGTCGTGAAATTTTTCAACTTCAGCAAAAATCAACCGTTCATTAATCAGTTGCGAAACCTCTTTTTGAGTTTCAATATCACCTTCGAGGAGTTTTACCGAAAGATAACGAGGTGAGACCTTATTTCCCAATGATGATGAAATGTCCTCACGAATTAATTTTTGAATTGACTTAATGGCTTCCTCAATTAAATCGCCATAATGCACATGAATATGACGCGAGAATTTATTATTATCATTATAAACCGAAATTAATGCTTCAAGCAATTCATTGGCACTCGACTGATGCTTGGTAACAATTGGAATTATTGGACAACCCAGCAATCGGCTAAGTTCTTCAAGCTCGAGTTTTCGACCCGATTTTTCAAGTTCATCAAACATGGTGATGGCGATAACCATGGGAATATCCATGTCGATAATTTCGGTTGTAAGGTATAAATTTCGTTCAAGATTACTACCATCAACCACGTTTAAAATTAAATCGGGTGTTTGGTTTACAATGTGATTTTTTGCAATCTCTTCACTTTCAACAACATTACATAGTGAATTTATTCCAGGCAAATCAGTAATGGTAATCTGATACCCTTCGTACGGAATCTCAAATTCTTTGGCACTTAAAGTTACTCCCGAATAATTGGCAACTCGCTCGTTTAAACCTGTTAATGCGTTAAACAAAGAGGTTTTGCCAGAATTCGGCAAGCCCAGAATTGCTACATTTATTGTCGTATTTTTATCTTGCTTATCTCTAAAATCAGTATTTTCTGAAACCGATTGTTTATTTGGCATTACAGATTGAGAAAGCTCGCTAATAGAAACAACCTCCACTAAATCGGTATCTACTTTTCTAATAATCAAATGCGAACCCATTACTAAAAATTCGCCAATATCTCCAAAAGGAGCAATTTTAAGCACTTTCACCTCTTCACCTTGAACCAATCCTAGCTCCATCATGCGTTTGCGGTATGACCCGCTACCCATAATCTTTACTATAATCGCTTTTTCGCCAACTTTGAGCTTACTTAAAACCATTTATTTAGATTCATTATAATTAGCAAAAGTATAAAAAATTTGTTCACTAAATTAAATTCACGGTTTTTTTGACAAATAATGCAATTATTCTTGAATCAATTGGATGTATTACAATTATATATTTGAAATTGAAATTACATCTATTGCAATTTCAAGTATAACTAAAGTTACTGCAAAATTAATTACTGTTCCTAAAAGATAATATGTTGGGTCTTTTTGAATTTCCTCTTTTCTAACAAATTCTTTTGCACCAAAAATCAACGCGAGACCGCTATACTCCTTATTAACAACAAATACGAAAATAATTAATGTTTCAAAAAAACCAATCCAGAAGCCTAAATCTTTCCACCATGAAGATTTATTTTCATTTTCTTGAGTTTGATTTGGGAGTTGGTTGGTTGCTCTTTTTAACCATGGAATACCTAGTTTTATTAAAACAGATGAAAGAATCATAGACATCACAAATGCCAATACAATTATTGCCGAACGACAGATGTAATCATTCATGGTTTTTTAAGATTAAGTTAATTGTGAGTTCTGCTTCAACTATATAATTTGCTTTACTACGTTGAATAGCATCCCAAATTGATTGAGAATGTTTTGATAATATTATTGCAATTTGTTTCTGGGTATGTCCTTCTCTATACAACTCAAAAACATTTCGCTGATATTCACTCATATCTTGTAAAATCACATTGCTAATTTCACATAATGAATCAAGAGTTTTGTTTATAAGGGAATCCTCAAGTTGCCATGAACATAAACGGTTATTTTTTTTTAATAATTCAATAGTTTTATTGGCTTTCTTGAAAATCATTCCTCCAATTTTACGAATATCTGATGATATTCTAGCCACTGAACCTTTAACAACAACATATCTAACACTTGTTATGGGATAAAAAATCTTTCTGATTTCAACCACTACATTAAAAATATTTTCAGGAGTTTTGAATAAACCTGCAATTTCATCACCGTAGCTCAAATTCAAAGGTAAAACTAAATTATTCTTTAGATTATTATTCAAACTAACTAATTGATTTTCCAACAAATCCATTTTAATGTTTAAATCCTCTACAGATAATTTGGTTGAATCAACAACATCAATAAGTAACAAGTAATAATCCGTTTTTGTGTCCATTTAATTCTTTTCAAATTAGGAATTTAATCTTTTAACTCTGCAAATATAACTAAATTATCATTGTTTATAAATAAATAAATCATTTTCCATTGTTTTTATAGAAATAAATTATTTTTCATTGATTTTTAGTTATTTAAAATACAATAATTCATACATTTTATTTCTTCAAAAGCACTTTAAAAAAGCCTACCCAAGTAAAAGTTGAGAATGTTTTTCAAATATATCAAATCAATCCACACCTCAACAAAAAAATCTCAAACCAATCAAATTCAACAAATGGAATGGATGAAATTGGAGTGAATGAAAATTAAATTCAAAAATATCTATTTAATTTATTCAGTTTTTCCGAATATTTCAATAATTAATTTATCAATTTGTTTATCAGTATATTTCAAATTTAAGGCAGCTTTTCTAATTTCTTCCTTTTTGTACTCCGAAAGTGGTGAATATATACTAAAAGACGCAAACATGCTCCCTAATTCATCTAAGGGATTATCCGAATTTGCTGTATCTGAGTCTATTTGTTCTTTAATCCAGGTGAGTAAAGCAATTAAGCCTTTTTCCTTGTCAAATTTAATTATCTGGGCAGGTATTTCTGGGGGTATTAAAGTTATGGGAATATTTTTCATTCTTGGCAAATAATCCACCATAGGTTGCCAACCTCTTGGATCTTTCAACTCTGCCAATACTGAAGCGGCTATGGTAACCGTGCAAGTAGAAGGTGCATTTTGCATTAAAAGAATTACTTTAGGCACAACTGAATCACCAATTTCTATTAATGACTTTTCAATTTCTTCTTCAATACCGTTTCCATGATTTGCATGGGAATTAAGAATAGCAATAAATACCTCAACAGCTCTTTTCTCATCTTGCTTTTTGAGATATTTTATTTTTTTTAATTTTTGATTTGTTGAATTGTCATCAATAAAGAATTGTATTGTTTTGTAATTTTCTGTAGAATAATCTAAATCACAGTATTCAGGAACCCACGAATAATATTGAGCTTTCAATAGTGAAATTCTGAGTTTATCGCTGTCCCCAATTATTTCATATAACTGAGAGAATTTATTTTGCACATCAGAGCTTCTAGGATATTTTTTATTTAAGTCAAAAAGTATACTTTCAGCTTTTGAATAATCTTTTTCACCAATATAGTTATCTACAATCAAAAAGAACGCATTATCAGCATATTCTTCAATCTCTAACAACTTTGACAAATAGTAAGTGGATTCTTTGAAGTTTCCAAGAACTTGAAAAATATATCCAGTCAACATGGTTTCATGAAATCTATCTTGATAGGTATCAGACAAGTATTTAAAGTCACTTAATGCTGCTAAATAATTTTGTTTTTTAAAAATCGAATCATCGAAATTTAATTTTTTGTTCTTTGCTAAGTAAACACTATTACCATCAATATTTCTAATTCCTACACCTAATTCAGCCATTTCTAAATTCATACCTCCTCGTCTAAAAATTAAATCGGGGTTTGAACCATAAATTGTAATTGCTGAGTCAATAATTGTCATTGCTTCAATCCATTTACCACTTCTGAATAAGGCCCAAGAATAAGTATCAAATATTAGTGGACATTTTTCTGATTTTTCAAAAATTTCTTTTGCTAGTATTGCTGATTTTTCACTTTGTAAATTTTCGATTAGTAATAGTACTTCTCCCAATTTTACATTATCTGATTCCTTACAAAAAGTAGAATCCGTATTATTCATTAGATGATAATCAAAAATCTTTCTTTCATAATCTTGAGCAAAAGAAACTTGATAATTTAAACTTAAAATTAAAATATAAAAATATTTTCTCATATAATTTGTTTTTTTAATTCATCGAGTTATAAAGTTAAATAACGGAGGTTTTGTGTGTTTAATTCGTAAATTAAGCTATTTAACTGTTTTATTTCAAAAATAATTCTAATCCTACCGCATCTTTCCTGATTTCGTGCTGCCAAGTTTTCTTGTACTTTCGCTTCAAATATTTAAAGGTCAGATTATTATATTTTGTCAAATAGTCGTGGTTGTAAGAGCCAACCATCGAATATTTCAGTTTGTATTTTTGCTGAAAGTCTAAATCTTCCTTGCTGAAATCATACGAACTTAACTCTGAAACGAAAATAATAAAAACATTGTTTTTGGCATTTTTTTTAAAGTTGTATCTTGGATTATTCCCTTTTTTCAAATCTTTTAGGGTTATCACCTGCGTTGGATCCAAGGTTTTCGTTTTAGGAGTATAGGGCGGACCGTATTCTTCGACAAGCTTTACTCCTTCGCCCAAAATAACATTTATAACCGTGTCACTCGCCTTAATTATGGTATCCTTCATGCCAATACATTGAAATTTTAAATATTCATCCGAAGTGGCTTTAATCGAATATTTTCCGTCAAAATCGGTTTGTGTTCCCCTATTCGTTCCTTCCACATAAACATTGGCAAATGGAATAAGTCCAGATTTATCGCTAAGCACACCACGAACTACTCGCTCTTGTTTTTTATCGTCAATAATCTGTACTTTAACAGTTATCACAATCGGAACTTCACTTGAATTTGTACTAATGTAAATATATTGCTTGGTTGTAACTGCATAATTGGAAGGAAATTGAAACTCAATAAATCCAATTTCATTGGGCGAAATGGGATTTATTGATCTGCTAATTATAGGAATTCCGGTTCCTTGTGCTCTGGTGATAACTAATGGTTCATTACCAACATTTGTAAATGGAATTTTCAACTCGACCTTTTCCCCAATTTTGACAGGTTTGAGGGTGTATTCCAAGGTATCGAACTTGATTTTTGCTTGTGCAAATGCCATCCTATTCGTTAAAAACACGAAGGCGATTATTAAAAATATAGCATGGATTTTATTCTTCATTATTGCTTTTAGCCTCAAATTATTTTAATCAGATTCTGTTAACCGTATTCAATCAAGATATTAATCGCTGATAATTAGCAATTTAAAATTCAAATTCTACTTTTATAACAAGCCAAGAGCAAAGATAATAAATTACTTTAGTGATTCGACTTTGTACAAACCTCCACTAGTCAGTATGGTGTTATTAGCAACTAGTGTTTTATTATGGCAAAATTCCTAAGTCATATATCTCATGCGAAATAATTTTTTCACTAATTGCATCAATAATGACCAACTCTTCAGTCCGAATAACATAAGGTTTAGTCCTGCCAGAATGAAACTTTTGTGTTTTTTTCAGTGTTTGAGAAACATACCAAAAGTATTGTTTCTCTTTAGGATCATAGTTTATTGATGTATGTAGACTATCAATTCCTTTTTCTAAATTCTGTTGTTTTGCTAAATAAATTGCATTTTCTTTGCTAATAAATTCACAATTTTCATTAGTCCAATATGTCCTTGGAATAAATTCTAGGTCGGGAGTTTTCACTAATTGCAATTTTTCGTCTAACTCAATAGTCGCACTTCCTTTTATGTTATTTAATATTGGACAAAAAGGATAATGAATATTTACAGTCCAACTTACTTTAGCACTTATAAACTGACCTTTTGTTTTTTTTGTATTAGTTAAATTTTCCCCAATACAAATACCTTTCTGCCAATAGTAATAATTACTAGTAGTATCATAGGTGCAATATTTTTTAAAAACAGAGTCAGTAATTATTTTTTTTATCAACGATTCTGCTTTAACTTTAATATCAGTTGTCAAATAATTTTGCCCAAAAGAGACAAATGTCAATTGAGAAAATATTATAATTACAAATAGTCTTTTCACTGGAACCCAATTTTACACATACAACTAATGCCTTTCTATAAACGGGAAAACCTCCCTCACACATCAAAATCCAGTTGTATTTTCTCGGTTTATCTCTATTTTTATTTCACAAATATATCAAAAATCTATACGTAAACAAATTTTTGATGAAAAATAATCAACCCTAAAATTCAGCAAATTGAAAAGTATAATAAAAAAATCTATCTTTTTCCAGTTTATTAGAAATTAGTGTATTGAGTTCAGACTTTATACCTTAGAAGTCTCTTATAGCATATTTAGTGCATACAAGGGCAAGTTGGTCATCCAATTTTCTTTTTTAAAATTTGTAAGTGATGTTTTAATTGCGATATTCGAATCTTCCGATTTTTCGCAGAAGTAAGGTTTTATCTACTTTAGCCTTGCTCAAAAATTATAGCAGGCTACCGCACTTAACTTAATCTATTCTCTATTAATTATTTAGCACTTTCTATATACATTTTTTCACATCATTTTTAATTATCCAATTACATTTTTTCGCACTAACTAACAATGCAAAATTTACTTTTTTACACAAACTCCAAAATATTTTTCTTGGAGGGCAGTTGGCATCCTTTAAATCTCCAGAGTCCTCTTCGAGAGAATACTCTTATGGTTCCTTTGAAAGTTTATCAAAAAAAAAGACGAGTACTTACCCGTCTTTTCTTTGTTCAAATGGATTAACTCCACTAATTTTTTACAATTTTCGAGATGTAAACTTGTCCATTCACCTCCAATCGGATGAAATATAAACCCGGATTCAGATTCAATTCGGAATTGTTTAAATTGTGAATGTATGAACCAGCTTTGTTGCTTGTTTTCTTTTGTATGGTGCTGATTTTGTTTCCTAACATTCCATAAATTGCCAAACTGACTTCGGATTCAGTTGGAAGTACAAACGAAATTTGAACCGACTCCTTGAATGGATTTGGGAATACATTAAATTTTACATCTTGTTGATTCAGCGCATTTTGAGCAATATCGTTAACGGCAGGTTGATTTTGTTTTAAAACATTATCATTAATCCAAGTTTCTTCTTTCTTTACAATTCTGCCATCGGTATAGCGTTGTTCTTGAACTAAAATTGTGGCAACAGGATATCTATCTTCAGCCGAATACCAAGTGTATTTAGTACTTTCGATAGTAACATCCGAGCACATCGAAGCTTCAATAGTTACGGTGTGATTGGTAACACGCAATACATTTTTTTTGATACCACCAGGCAACATAATAACACCATAAGCATCGGAAATTACCGAATAATTTCCAGAAATGTTTATTTGAGAATTACCTTTGTATGTTGCAACGCCTTTAATGTTACCTTCGATGCGGTTGGTGAACGAAAATGGATAAGTCATTCGAGTAACCGGCAAATCGTAGTTTACCACAAAATCGTCGTTGGTGATTCCAATAATTGAATAGGAATTTGAGTTTAATACATGAAAATATTTATTCCCGTTTTCTTCGAGAATATTTGTTGGTTTTACATTAAAAACCGAAGCTATCGCATCGCTAGTTTCAAAATGCATACTACTTGACGTTTTACCAGTAAAAACGACTTTTGAAAAATCCCAAATTACATTTTTACCCGATTGACCAGGATCGACAAAAGCAGCTTCCGAGAAGTTTACTACATCGCCTTTAATAGGCGCATGTGAATGATAATCAATCACAACTTGAGCTTTTCCAACAACAAAAATGGAAATTAAAGCAATTATAAATATTGATTTTTTCATAGTAGTAAGTATTTAAGTTTTCAAAAAGCAATACAATAGTACAAAAAAATTGACAAATGGTTTAATTAAACAATATTTTTAACATTTTTATCTCAATATAAACAGACACCGTTTTATATTAAAAATAGGTCTACAACTGAAAACTAAAAATATAAAAACATGAAACGATCATTACTACTCATTCTTACTTTTATTATTACAAATTTTGTAATTACTGCTCAAAGTCAAACTAAAAGAGTATTATTTATTGGCAATAGCTACACTTACGTAAACAATCTTCCACAGATGACTGCTGATATAGCCCGTTCAATGGGTGATTCGATATTTTTTGATAGTAGTGCTCCAGGTGGTTACACTTTTCAAGGTCATACAACCAATTCAGTTACGCTCGAAAAAATTGCTCAAGCAAATTGGGATTTTGTGGTTTTACAAGAACAAAGCCAATATCCCTCCTTCCCTAATTCACAAGTTGAAACAGAAGTATTTCCTTATGCTCATATTTTAGACAGCCTCATAAATGCAAACAATAGTTGTTGCGAAACCGTTTTTTATATGACTTGGGGACGAAAAAACGGCGATGCTTCAAATTGTGCTTCGTGGCCCCCCGTGTGCACTTACAGCGGAATGGATAGTTTATTAAACTTACGATACCGAATGATGGCTGAAAACAATCATGCTATTGTTTCACCCGTTGGAGCTGTTTGGAAATATATTCGTCAAAATTATCCCTCCATTGAATTGTATTCATCAGACGAAAGCCACCCATCGATAGCTGGAACGTATGCGGCTGCATGTAGCTTTTACACCACGCTTTTTCGTAAAAATCCTGAATTGATAACTTTTACTGCTGGATTAAATTCAACAGATGCAGAAAATATCCGCCGTGCTAGTAAAACTGTTGTTTACGATAGCATCATTAATTGGCATATCGGCGAATATGATCCAGTGGCAAATTTCAGTTTTGTTTCCAATCAAGGAAACTCCATTGAATGCACAAACCTTTCGATTAATGGCAGCGAATATTTATGGGATTTTGGGGATGGCAATTCGTCGCAAGAAGAAAACCCAACGCATTATTACACTTCAGCGGATAGCTATAAAATTCTACTAACAGCCTCTCATTGTGGTTTAAGCGATACCATATCACGATGGTTTGTAGTTGAAACAATTAATATTAATGAAATTGAAAATCAAGAAAATTTATGGTATATTTCACCAAATCCAGCTCAACATAAAATCACATTAAACCTTGGTTTTAAAACAATAATTGAATATAAAATTTTCAACTCTTGTGGTATAGAAATCACAAATGGAAAAATCGAAAATTCATCAAAAACATTTGACATTTCAAATCTAAGCGAAGGTTTGTATTTTATTCAATTACTTAATAATCAAACAACAATTGGTGTTCGGAAATTTCTCAAACAAAATTGAATTTCTGATGTTAACAACATCCGCCACTAAGACTCCAAGACACAAAGGTTCTCTAAGTTTTCTTCGTTACATTGTAAAATTCAAATTGCAAATTTTAAATTTTTGAATTTATGCAGATAAAGTCCTCTAAGAGTGACTCTATCAATAAAAAATATTTCTTTCGTGCAACTTTGTGGCTTCGTGACTTTGTGGCAATTTTATTAAAATTAAAGTTGTAATTTAAAAGAAAGAGTTGCACTATGTTGCACAGAGTACACACAGAGTTTCACTGTGTTTTCAATGTTTTACACCATGTAACATTGTGACATTGCTTAGCAATCCGTGATACTCTGTGTAATTTTTTTTTCTACCACCAAGACTAAGATTCACTAAGTTTTCTTTGTGCAACTTTGTGTCTTCGTGACTTTGTGGCAATTTTATTAAAAGATATTTACTTCATTTTTTTAAAAATCTCTCAAGGTTTCGTGAACGCCTTTATGAATGTCATACCAAAAGTCGTAAGCGGCAGTTCGTTTATTTTCGTTGAATTTATTTAGCCATTTATTTAATTCAGGAGTATCCAAACCTTCTGAATGTTTTTTATTTAAAAAAGTATGAATTAAATCGAAATTACGTTCCGATTCCCAAAACTGAGAAGCATTACGAGTATTAATCCATTGAGCTGTTGATTTTGCCACATCCTGATATTCATATTTCATTCCATATAGTTTTCCCATAATTTCGGGAATCATATCTTCTGCCCATTGACGATGGAAACGGCACATTCCTAAATTATCGACCATCAACTCTTTAATCATACGCGATGCATTTTCGGTACCTAACTTATGAGGTTCAATAAAATCCTTTCCATAGTTCATATAATATTTTCCCATAATTGGCATTGGCGACAATGCACCTGGTGTCCAATACTGATTTGGTACCATCCAACCTTTTTTTCCAAAGGCAACATAAATAAATTTGTCAATTACTCTACGTCCCCGATCGAAACTAATTTTTTTAGCTAATGTTCTCGCTCCTTGTGAAAGGTCGAGCATAGAATTTTTCCCAGAAATAATACCATCTAATAATTTAACGGCAATATCTGCATTATGCATTGAATCTTTAATGATATGGAAATTATCGGGAGAAAATATTGGTATCTGAGTTAATCCAAGTTCAGAAGGTTTAATTAAACCATCAGCCACACATTCCATCAACCAAGCAATTACACCGCCTATCGAAATAGCGTCAAAACCATACATATCAGCTTTATGATTAACCATTTCGGCTGCTCTTTGGTCGAAAATTCCAGACAATGGGCCCATTGTTTGATAAGGTTCATAATCTTTTTTAAACTCGCCTTTCATCTTTTTACAAACAGCTGAACACTGCTCACCACAAGTTTTGAACTGCTTTGTTTTTATGGTTTCTTCATTAAACTGCTTTAGGTAGTGGTCGACAATAAATTTTTGATGAAGTTCTTTACGTTCACTTTCTGTCCAATAAATACTTTTATAATTAAATGCTATTATATTACCACCTACTGTTGCATAGTTTACACCGAATGTACCACCCGTTTCAAATTTTTCCTCAAACCGATATTTAGCTGTAGATTCAAGCGCTTTAGCAGCTAGTTTTTTACTGTATTTTGTTTCGAACCAAGAATCGGCAACTTTACGGTCGCGAAAATCTTCATCGATAAATGTACCACCATAAATAATGGCAACAATATTATGTTCTTGAAATAATTTAGAGCCTAAACCACCACGACCAGCCCATGTATCAACATAAGTAACCTTTCCATCACGAATAGGTGCCGATGCAATTCCTCCAATATCAGTCATCATAGCGGCAGGTCCAACAGCTAAAACTCTGGGGTTGTTTTCGTATCGGTGATGCTGATTTTCATACACATACTCCATCAT
>CAZFPO010000084.1:0-12517 GCA_964521105.1 uncultured Lentimicrobiaceae bacterium
TGCTGGCGGCGAAGCCGCCAGCAAGCCCCCCCCCTTTCCAATACGAAGTTTAACCATTGTCATTCTGAACGATAGTGAAGAATCTCAATTTTTTATCGGACAACAATAATTTAGAATGAAGAAAGTCAACACTAATGTTTATTTGGTTTTAAGAATGTTCATCAATTCATCTAATTTTGGCGAAAGAATGATTTCAGTTCGGCGGTTTTTTGCTCTACCCTCGGCTGTTTCGTTTGTAGCTCGCGGAAAAAATTCACCTTTTCCTGCAGCAGTTAATCGTTGAGGTAAAACTTTATAATCTTCGTTTAAAATTCGCACAATAGATGTGGCACGGGCAACACTTAAATCCCAATTGTCTTTATACATAGCTGTTTTTATGGGAACATTATCGGTGTGCCCTTCAATTAAAATATCTACATCTGGATTTTTATTTAAAATTTCGGCTAAAACTTTTAATGCTTTTTTACCTTCGTCTTCAATATCGGCTTTTCCCGATTTAAATAAAAGTTTATCAGACATTGATACATATACCTTTCCATTCTTTATCTCAACCGATAAATCTTCAGAGTTAAATCCTAATAATGCATTCCGTAAAACATCATTTAATCGTTTCGTAATCGAATCTTGACGTTCAACTATCGATTGCATCTCTTTAAGTGCCTTTTCGCGTTGTAGTAATAGTTTTTCTTTTTCTTCTAACTCTTGTGATTTTATTTTTAAGGCGGTGTTTAATTGCTCAGTTTTTGACAAACTTTCGTCCATAAACTCATTGTATTTTTTTTGTAATAAATCAAAATCACTAGACAAATTTTTAACTCTTGTATTTTTATCCAACAAGTCATTTTGTAAATTTTGATTTTCAGTTATTTTAGAACTTAAACTTGAACACAATGAATCTCTTTCTTTTATTATGGTTTTAACTCGCCTTGAAGTTAATAAAGCACCCGTCTTTGTTGAAAACTTTGAAGTATCAGGGGAATTCTCTCCACATTTGTAATAGGGTTTACATGATGACAAAAACACTATACTACATGTAACTATCAATGCAAAAAATATTGTTCTGTTTTTCATTTATATCATTTTATTTTAATACAAAGGTAATATGGTATATAAAAATAGATATCAAAAAAAATATTAGTTATGGTTTTTTAACTAATTGATAATTTTATCACAAATTCTATTGTTAAATAAATAATAAAATTCTTGCATTATTTAATATAAGTATAAAAAAGTTTATTTTTGTAATTAAATTGGCATAGGATAATATTTTATATGAAAAAAAAACAAAATATTTTTGATTTTCGTCTTCATTATTCACCAAATAAGTGCACAAAATCCTAAATTAATTATTAATAACAACGCTTTTATAACTATTAGCAACGGTGCTAGTTTAGTTATCACTAATGGAAATTCCGATGCGATTCAAGTAATGGGAACCGGTGGAAATATCGTTTCCGAAGGAGAATTAAACAAGTTGAGTTGGTCAATTGGCACTAATACTGGCGTTTATGCGATTCCTTTTTCAAATTCCGCCGGTGAAAAAATTCCAATAATTGTGGACATTTCTACCGCAGGAACAGGAAGTGGAAGAATTGATTTTTCAACCTATGGAGGCTCGGATTGGGATAATGAGGGCTTTAAACCGAGCGATGTATCGCACATGCTTGACATTGAAACTGGCTCGGTGAACAATTCTGCCTTTGTTATCGATAGATTTTGGATAATTGAAGCAAATGACTACACAGCTTCGCCAACTAGCAGTATGTCATTCACTTATCTCGAGTCGGAAGTATCAACAGCTGGTAACACAATTAATGAAGCAAATTTAAAAGCCCAGCGATTTAATTCATTAGGTGGTAGCTGGGGCGATATGTTGCCTATTGGCACAGTAGATATTAATACAAATACGGTAAACGATATTTTGGTTTCCCCTGAAAATTTATTCAGATCTTGGACTTTAGTTGACTTTTCACACCCTTTACCTGTTGAATTAATTTCGTTCGACATAAGTTGCCAAAACTATGGTCGATTGCTATCATGGCAAACCGCTACCGAAAGCAATAATAATTATTTTACCATTGAAAAAAGTTATGATAATCAACACTATACTTTTTTTAAAAGAGTATATGGAGTTGGAAACTCATCTTCAATAAATTATTACTCAATAAACGATGAGGAAAAATATAGCGGAATAATCTATTATCGATTAATTCAAACCGATTTTGATGGGAAATTCAAAATTGTTTCTTTAAAATCTTCAAATTGTCAAACCGATAATTTTAATGGTTTTAATGCTTGGGCTTATCAGGATGTGGATGGATTAGTGGTTAATGTTACCATTCCAAAAGGCGAAAAAATCCAAATAAATTTATACGATGGAATAGGGAAACTAATTTATAACTCACAATTGCTATTAACCGATGGAAATAATCGTTTTGTGATACCTGTAAATCAGCTTTCAACATCAATTTACCTTTTAAAAATGAAAACGGCTGGTGGGGAAGAAATCAGTTTGAAAAATTTTATTAAAAAAGACTTTTAAAACATTTATTATATTTTGAAGATGAAAAAAATCAGTTTGTTTATTTTATTTTTTGTGAGCTTAATTTTTGCAAAAGCTCAAAATATTGGAATTGGTGAATCAAATTTCACACCCGATGGTTCGAGTATATTAGAAATTAAATCCACATCGAAAGGTTTGCTTATACCTCGAATGACAAAAGATCAACGCGATGCAATAGTAAATCCAGCTTTTGGATTAGTAATTTTTCAAATTGATAACAATCCTGGTATATATTTTAATTCAGGTACTTCATTTGTGCCAACATGGGATAAAATTGTTATTGAGGAAGAGATTACCGATATGCACCAAGCAGTAACCATTACAGGGCAGGATTATTTAGTATTAACCGGTCAACAAATTACCGCACAACTAATTAATTTAGGAGCACATGTTACGGGAGTATTGCCCTTAACAAAAGGAGGAACTGGAGCAACAACAGCTGCAGATGCTCGCACAAATTTGGGTTTAGGTAATTCGGCTGTTTTAAATGTAGGAACTACAGCAGGGACAGTAGCAGCTGGTGATCATGCACATGCTAATTATGCTTCCTCTTCTCATACTCACGCCACGCATACCAGAGGGACAGGATTAACCGGAAGTAATTACGATGGAAGCAGTGCAACAACTTGGGCGGTTGATTTTGCTGGATCGGGAACGGCAACAACTGTTTCCAGAAGTGACCACAATCATACGGGCACTTATGATAATTACGCTAATTGGAAACTTCAAGGTTCGGGATTAAATGAATCCAATGTAACTTCTGGAACAACCATAAACATAACTGGTTCGGGAGCAACAACTGTTACAAAATCAGGAAATACTGTTACCATTAGTTCAACCGACAATAACAGCACATACACTGCAAGCAATGGTATCACGCTTAATGTGGCAAACTTTGAACTCACAGGTCAAGCATTGGCTTTGCATAATTTAGCTACGAATGGATTAATAGTACGAACAGGATCGGGAACAGTCAATGGACGAACCATAACTTGGTCGGGCAATGGCGGAAGTATAACCAATGGCGATGGAGTTGCTGGAAATCCGACAATATCCTTAAACATTGGAACCGGAGCAACACAAGTAGCTGCAGGAAATCATACCCATGATGCAGCAGATGTAATTACGGGAGAATTTAACCGTGCAAGAGTTAGGAGAATGACATCAGCCGATACACGAGGAACAAATCCAGACCCACAAACCTATGAGCCAGCTATACAAGCTGATTTTAAACAAAATACAACCGATGGGTTAGCAGATGGTGGAACATATCATGGAGTAGTTTCGTTCAGACCGTATGGTTCAACAACCGATTTTTCGGGAGGACAAATGCATCAAATGGGATTTACCGATAATGGTAATCTTTGGATGCGAAAATCGACAGGAATAGCCTCATGGGGCTCGTGGCAAAAATTATTAACAAGCACTGATATTGGCACAATCTCCGGAACTCAAAATTATATATCAAAATTTACGAGTTCAAATTCTTTAGGAAATTCTTTGCTATTCGATAACGGAACAAGCATAGGAATTGGAACAGCTACTCCTGGAGCAACTAACAAATTAGACGTCTCTTACACAACAGGCTCGTCAGGTGGCAAAGGAATTAACGTAAATGTTACTGGCAATGCAGTCTGGTCTTCTCCCGATGTTGCTATTTGGGGTGGGGTAGCCAACAGTAATGCATCAATTGCGAGAGGTTTATGGGGGCAGGCAACCTCTGCTTCAGCTTCAACAGGTAGAAATTGGGGGGTAACCGGATATGCAGATAATGGGGGCACTAATGTAGGGGTAAAAGGATATGTTACAAGTACTTCTGGTCAAAATGCTGGAATTTTAGGAGTATTAATTGGTTTCGAAAGTTTTGACGAATCTACAACTATGACGGGAAATTGGGCTGGATTTTTTAGTGGTCCGGTAAAAACAACCGGGCAATTTACCTCTTCATTAGCAACCGGAACATCTCCTTTTAATGTAACTTCAACAACTGTAAATACAAACTTAAATGCCGATTTATTAGACGGAAACCACGCTTCTGCATTTCAAACTGCACTAACAAATCCAGTAACTGGAACCGGTTCAAATGGTCATGTTTCTTATTGGAATGGTGCAACTACTCAAACATACGATAGCGATGGAAATTTCTTTTGGGATGCAACCAATAACAGACTCGGACTTGGCACATCTGGACCTTCTCAAAAATTACATATTACAGGTGGAAATATTTTAAATGAAGGCATACTCTATCAAAATACATCTTTAGGTCAGGGTTCTGGAGCACATGGAATAAGTTGGTATAATCCTTCGTTTTACACTTGGTTTGATTATATGGCACCTGCAGGAGCTACTAACTCACCAAGTGGTACTGCAGCTCCAAGCGATGCAAGTGCAAATGTTACAACATGGGCTAGACGATTTAATATCGAAAATGTAAACGGATATGGTTGGCTTTTTGAATCTGGTGCTAATGCAAGTGGCTCGGCACCAACTGTTAAGTTTGCCATAAGTTCAAATACAGGAACTTTTCACTCCACTGGCAATGCAAATATTGATGGAACTGTTAATGCTGGTTCTTATGCTGTATTAGGTACTGGAATTAATGGAGGTTACTATCAAGATGCAACCAATGGAGCCTATCGTTCGATAGTTGCTGCAAGTACTACCAATGGATATTATTTTCAAACAAACACAGGAGCTGCAACCACGATGTATGTTGGGTTAGGTGGCTTATATAATGGAAATGTGGGTATTGGAACAAATACTCCTAGTACAAAACTTGAAGTAAATGGTCAGGTTAAAATTACTGGAGGTTCTCCAGGTTTTGGGAAAGTTCTAACTTCAGATGCAAGTGGATTAGCAACTTGGCAACCATTGGGTGGTGTAGCAACATCGGGAACAATTACTTCTGGTAATTGGTATCGTATTGCTTCTAATGCTGGAAATAGAGCCAATGCTGAATTCACTTTGCGTGATTATATTTCAGGGGGTGGACATTCAACGTTAACTTTTAGAGTTGGTACATCATATAATGATGCAAGTGGTGTAAGTTTTACCCTACTAAATCACAGCAGGTATGGATCAGTTACTTTCACAAAAGTTCGTGTTTTACAAGCAACAACATACGATCCTCAGTATCTTGAAGTGTATTGTGTGAGAGATGGCTCCGTTGATTTCTCAATTTATGATAATTTACAATCGGCAGGATGGGTACCTATTGCATGGACATTAGGTAGTATACCGGGAGGTTATACCGCAAGAGAATTTGATGTAGATAATTTATTTGTGATTGGTGATTACGATGACCGTTTTACAATTAATAGAGGTGGCAATGTTGGTATTGGAACTACTAGTTTAACAAATACCTTGCGAATTCATGGTGCAACTGGATTGAGAATTAGCGATCCAGCCAATGTATATAGTTCTAATATAGTATTTGGTAATCCAGGAAATAACTGGAACAGTGGGATACGAGTTTATGATAATGGAGATGCAGAATTGAGAATATGGCACATGAATGCTCTGGGTCAAATTGTAATTGCTACAGGATACAATGGTGACCAATCAACAGTTATGCCTACTGATGGCTTATTTATTGATCAGAATAAAGTTGGAATAGGCTATCCTTCTCCAGCAAGTGCTACTGGAAAATTATTGGTCAATGGAAACGTAGGTATAGGCACAACAACGCCTGGCGAAAGTTTAGATGTTTCAGGAAATATTAAGTCATCGGGTATAGTTTATTGGGGGGATGGTCTTGTACGAACAGAAAATAGAGCTAATGCAGGTTTACAAGGCAATGCTGGGGCAAAAAGTGGTTTTTTTGAAACATCGGCACCCTCACCTGCAACAAGTTGGCCTACTGGTGCAACGAGTTGGTGGCACATGATGGATGTTCGACACTCAAATAATACTAATAATTACGCAATGCAGTTTTCAGGGAGTTTCTTTGATCAAAAATTATATTTTCGCAAAACAAATAATAATGCATCTCAACCCTGGTCGCAAATCCCAGTTGCCGTTACAGGCAGTATTTCATGCTATACAAGTACTGTAATCTATTCAGACAATAACATTGATATACAATGGGATGGATCAAATTATCAACCTCAATTTAGACAAAAAATGGGTAGCAGTTATTGGTGGGATGTAACTTGGAATATTCAAGATGGAAATGGGACTCAATATAGAGATGGTGATGATATTTATGCTACAAATACTACGTGGTATTATTTTAGTGATTCTGGAACATTAAATACATCATTAAATATCGGAAGTGGAAGTGGAAGTAGCTATGGCTCTGATGGGTCATATTGGCTTGGCTATGAGAGTGATACAGGAACAGCTTATTCAGCATATAAAATTGAAATTTTCAGAAGAGGGGGGGGCAATAACATATTCCATAACTCCTATTCATTAAGTTTTCTAAACAAAAAATGTGTTTTTTAATCTTTTTAATATTTTTAATTTATTTATAGTATGAAAAGCAAAAACAGGAGTATGTTAATAATAGATTTAATATAATTATTTCGAATGATTTAAAAAACATTGAAAATCAAAAATAATTATGCAACTGTTTATTGATTAACCTCGATTTAGTATGTTTTTTTTATGTGTCTAAAAATTTGTGATTAGTCTATTTCCAAAAATTTATTTTAAAAAATTGAAATATTTTCTTATATTTGTGTAAACATTTCTTAAGGCATTATATCGTAAAATTAACACAATAAATAATGAGTAAAAAAGCATTTTTTTTATTGATTTTCGTATTATCAATTAATCAAATTCAAGCACAGGCTCCACAAATTATCCCTGCTAATCACCCCGGAATTAAAGGATTATGGGAGTTTAATAATTCTTCCAACTTATTACAAGCAACGTTCGGAAATAATTTAACGCTGGTTGGCTCTCAAACCGCTATAGCTGGACCTACGGTGAACGATGGTGCCGTAACAATCCCATCGGGGAGTTACTACACTTGCACACATAATATTCCTGCAAATGGAGGTGGTTCTGAGGTGAATGAATATAGTTTAGTATTCGATTTTAGGATTCCAACTGCCGGACAATGGTACTCATTTTATCAGGCAAATTCGGGAAATAGTAATGATGCCGAATTATTTGTAAACACGAACAATCAAGTAGGAAGGACGACTCTTGGACCGGGTTATTCTTCGTATCAAGTAATTCCAAATCAATGGTATCGCATGGTTGTGTCGGTCGATTTGGGTAATTTTTACAAAGTATATTTAGATGGAGTATTAATTTTGGCTGGGGGTTCTTTAAGTGTTGATGGCGAATACGCTTTATATCCATCGTCGGCAGAAAATTTAATTCATTTTTTTGCCGATAATGATGGTGAAGACAAATCTATTGACATTGCCTTAACTGCAATTTTCGATCATCCTCTATCACAAACTGAAGTAAGTTCGTTAGGTGGATACGGACACACCATTTCACCTGTTCTTACTGGAATTCTTCCTTACTTGCAAACACCCACACCAACAAGCATGTATATTAGCTGGCACTCTACCCAAACTTCTAGCACAAGTATTCAATATGGAACTACATCCGCATTGGGATTAACTCAAACAGGATCCATTGAAACAATAGGAATAGTTGGTGCAAAAAAATGGAATACGGTAAAATTAACAGGATTAACACCAGATACCGAATATTCTTATAAATGCGTAAGTGGTTCTGAAGAATCTGATATTTATACATTTAGAACTCCTCCTGCAACTCCAGGCACAAATCGTCATTTACGATTTATTATTTTTGGTGATAATCGAACCGATGTCGCTCGTACTACTCAAATTGCTAATGCTGCAAAGGTCAAAGCCATGGAATTATATGGTAACGACATCCAAAATCATATCAACCTAGTAATTAATGTAGGAGACATTGTTTCAAGTGGCAGTGAATTAAGTCAATACGAAAACGAATATTTTAAACCTTTTGCTTGTTTAACTTCAACCTTGCCATCAATGGTTATCATTGGCAATCACGAAAATGAAAATGCATACTATTATAAATACATGAAATACGATGATGTGAGTGATTACACGGGTGCTTTGGCTGAGAAGTTTTATGCTTTTTATTATCTGAATAACCAATTCTTATTTATAAACGGCAATACTGCCTATCAAAACAGTATTCAAACAGCTTGGGTTCAGCAAAAGCTCGATCAGTCAAATGCTAATCCTGACATTAAAATGACATTTTGTTTTTCACATCAACCTGGACACAGCGAATTATGGCCCGATGGTAATACTCCTTATATTCAAAATGACATTATTCCTCTTTTACAACAGTATGATAAAGTGCAATTACTTGCTTACGGACATTCACACAATTATGAGCGTGGATTTATGGAATCGTTCGCTCCTCAATCAAATGGCGACTTTTATTTGATGCTATCTGGTGGTGCTGGTTCATCTTTAGATCGTTGGGGAATGTATCCTAATCAAACCGATTATGATGAAATTATGATGACGTTAGATTATTATGTTTTCAATATTGTTGATATAGATTTAGATAATCAAAGCTTTGATTTGTATTCATATAGTCATGGAAATACTGATAAACCTTTGGATTGTGTGTTAATCGACCATTATTATCGAAAATTAAATCAAAATCCTCCAGTTAAACCTATTGCATTATCGCTCAATCAAAACACAGGAACATTACCGTTATTAGTTGCTTCTCCATTTGAAGGAGTTGATAGTGTGTTAAGTGTGAAATTTCAAATTACCTCAACACCTGGCAATTATGCTTCGCCGATTGTTAGTAAAAGAATTGATAAAATAAACATTTACGGTACAACGGGTGCCCCAGATTATATTCCAATAAATTTAAATCAAAATGTTAATTTGCGAAGATATCAAGTAACTTCTGCATTAACTAATGGACAGCAATATGCTTGGCGAGTTGCGTATCGCGACCATAACCTGAAATGGAGTCAATGGTCTGACGAAAAAGTATTTACAGCAGGTAATTCGATTTCACCAAAAACCGATTTTACCGCCAATATTACTCAAGGGTATGCCCCATTGTCTATTGCGTTTACCGATTTGTCTTTTCCAGCTGTAATCTCTTGGAGTTGGGATTTTAATAACGATGGCACCGAAGACAGCAATGTTCAGGATCCCTCGTTTATTTATCAAACACCCGGTTTTTATGCTGTAAAACTTACTACTGCCAATGGTATCGAAACGAAAGATTTATACATCAATGTGGAACAAAATAACGTTTCAATTATCGAAAATAAAACTAATGATATCTTGCGAATTAATCCAAATCCTTGTTACGATAAAACAGATATTGAGTTTTACACCAAAGAATCAGACAATGTTAAAGTTACCATACTTGACGTGAATGGAAAAGAAATTAAAGTGTTACAAAATGGCTTTTTGAATAACGGAAAACACACCTTAAGCTGGGATTTAAAAAATAATAATTCTGAAATTGTTGCATCGGGAAACTATTTTGTAAAAATGGAATCAAAAAACATTTATGAAGTTAAAAAAGTGGTCGTAATAATTAAGTAAAATGAAAAAAATAGCAATAATAATTTTTTTATGCTCTGTTTTACCTATAAGAATATTGGCATCTTGTAAAGATACTGCGAACATTCAAACGGCTTATTATTCTTCTGGAAAAATTCAATCTATTACTCATTTTAAAAACAATATGTTACATGGAAAGCTAGTAGCATATTACGATAATGGACAAATTAAAGAAAAAGGAAAATACAAATTAAATTTACCCGAAGGGAAATGGATTAAGTTTTATGAAGATGGTAAAATTAAGTCCATCGCAAAATATAAAAAAGGATTACTTAACGGAACGTATAGTTTTTATTTTCCAAATGGCAATATGGAGTTTCAAGAGTATTACATCAATGGACAAAAAAATGGGTGTTGGAAATATTGGTACGAAAACGGACAACTAAAGGATGTTCAATACTACGAAAACCATAAAAAAGTTGGAACATGGCTTTATTACCATGAAAATGGAGCAAAAAAAGGAGAAATTACCTACATTTTATCAAAGAAAAATGGAATATGGAAAGAGTGGTACTCTAACGGAAAATTAAAGCAAGAAACACCATACATCGACAATCTTCAAGATGGTGTAACCAAAACATACTTCGAAAATGGTAATATCGAAGAAGAGACCACCTTTAAAAATCATAAAAAAGAAGGAACATGGAAAAAATATTATCCAATTGGAAAAGTTTCGGTAAGTGGAGCATTTACAAAAGGAAATACCAAAACTGGAGTTTGGGAGTATTTTGATGAGACAGGCTTGCTAATTAAAACAGAAAAATATTAAAGGAACTAATGATAGGTAGAGAAAAAATAAGTATTTTTTTTAAATCTCCAAAATTTGCAGTGGTTGGGGCTTCCCGAAATAGTTCAAAATTTGGTTATTTAATTTATACAGGACTCAAAAAAAGAAATTTTTCGGTTATTCCAGTGAATCCTTATGCCGATTTTATTGATGGAGATGCATGCGTTGCCGATATTTCGCAATTAAATCCAGCTGACACTGCATTGGTTTTAGTTACACATCGCTACGACACCGATAGGATAATGCAACAGGCGGTTGATATGGGATTTAAACAAATTTGGGTTCAAACCGATTGCGACACCCATAAAACGCCGGAATATGCTTTAAATAGCGAATTAAACGTGATTTTTAAAGTTTGTATTTTAATTGTGATGAGGTCAAAAAATATTCAACTTGAAAAATGAAAATATTTGTAACATATAGAAAGTTAGCTCCATGAACCAACGTTTAATTTATATTTTTAGTGGCACAGGAAATGGTTTATGGGCTGCAAAATGCTTACAAAGTGGCTTTCTGGAAAACGAACAGCAAACTCAAATTATCCTGTTAAAAAAAGAGGTAAAATTTAAAAATCAATATTCCGATTACGGATTTATTTATCCTGCTCATGGATTTGGCTTACCTTGGTTGGTGCTGAAATTCATATTTACTTTACCAATGGGAAAAGGCAGAAATATTTTTTTGGTTAATCCACGTGCAGGTTCAAAAATTGGTAAAATACAATTTCCAGGAATTAGTGGATGGGCATTATTGCTTCCAATTATCATTTTGAAGATGAAAGGTTGGAAAATCAACGGAATTTTACCAATAGATACTCCTTCAAACTGGGTTTCGTTGCATCCGGCATATAGCGATAAAGCCATTTATTTTTTAATGAACAAATGCAGAAAAACATTGATGAATTTTGCTAATAAACTTGCAATAGGAGGAAAGTCGTACAGCTTAAAATTTTTCTTATCCCTTCCCTTTGATATAATATTATTACCTATTTTCATGGGATATTTATGCGTGGGAAGATTTTTTTTAGCAAAAACATTTATTGCATCCGACCAATGCAATTCGTGTGGAATTTGCATTAAAAACTGCCCGACAAAATCCATTTCGATGAAAAACGGAAGTCCTTATTGGGATTTTACCTGCGAAAGTTGCATGCGTTGTTTGGCTTTTTGTCCACGAAATGCTATAACGTGTAGTCAACCCATGGCATTTTTGATTTTGTTTGCTATTTCATGGATTCCTGTAACCCAATGGTTTACTGATTATTTTGTTAATATAAATCCCCAAGTGTTCAATCCATTTTACGGTATAATTTATCTAACCGTAGTCACGTTTTTTTGTATTCCATTCTTTTGGGTTGTTTATTTTTTAATGCATCAATTAAAACGCATAAAAATTATCAGTAAAATATTAGAATACAGCTCATTAACACGATGGTGGAGAAAATATCAAGCACCAGGAATTAAAATTAGGGATTTTAGCGAAGAGTAGATGTTTTTCAATTCTAAATCTTTACCCTAACCCTAAAGGGGATTTAGAATTGAAATTTAAACCCAGATTACGCATTAGATAATTTGAATGGAAAATCGAAAACATTAGAATAGT
>CAZFPO010000085.1:0-12493 GCA_964521105.1 uncultured Lentimicrobiaceae bacterium
AGCCAGCCAAAATTAGCATCAACTAAAACTTCATCTTCAACAAGAGTGCTATCAAAATGGCGGTACATCATTTTTGAGTTAGCAACTGATTTATCTTTATAATCGTCAATATCCTCAATGTTAAACGCATACATACAGGTGTCAAGTGGCACAATGTTTAATTCCATTCCTCCACCAATTTTCGAAACAATGCGGTCGGATTCGATGTAATAATGTTTGCTCATGGCAAATTATAAGGCTGTAATTTCTTCCTCAGATAAACCGGTCAATTCTGAAATATCTTTAATGGACATCCCTTTTTTCTTAGCGTTTAAAGCGACTTTCTGCATTCCTATTTGTTCGCCTTTTTGCATTCCAATTTGTTCGCCTTCGACTCTGCCTTCTGCTCTACCTTTTAACTCGCTCTCGTGTCGGACTTGATTTAAAATGGTTTTTTCGGAACTTATTCTATCCCAGTTTTTGTCGTAAAGTAATTTTTCTTCTTTTGTTAAAGATGCTTCGTGCACAAATTTTATTGCTTGTTGAATTTCGGGATATTCCATAAATTCGTCAGATATTTTTTCGGATTGCTCATTTATTTCAGTTAAAAATCTCAACCAAAGTATTTGCAATTTCTTATCTCTGATGTTTTTTGCCTTAAACTTTTCAAGTTCAATAAACACAAACTCAAGCCCTTCGAGCTTTTCATTGCTGTCTTTCATGTGAACCACCGCATAGTGATGGTAGTACTCGGGACTTTTGGGTAAATAATTTTGATTGATTAAATTTAGGGCATAAACTGGTTTTAATTGGCTGTATTCAAACCCCTTTTCGGTTTGCGTAACATAAGCTTTAGATGCATTAAACAAAACACGTTGCTTGAAAGCTGTAGTCCAGTTCATTTGCATTTCAACCAAAAATTGTCTGCCATGCTTGTCTTTGCATCGAACATCCACCGAAGTAAATTTTTCCAAAAATGTTTCGGGTATCATTTCGGGCGACAAATATTCTAACTCCACAATTTCCTGTCCTTCAGGGAGTGGCAACATGGAATTCAAAAAACTCATCAAAATATTTGGGTGTTGCCCGAATATCTTTTTAAAAATCACATCGTTTTTTGGGTCTAAATATTTCATAACAACTTGTTTTGTGCAAATATACGAAATAATTGGTCATATTGATATCAGTGTATCGAAATTATGAACGATAATGACAAAAATGTAGTATAATTTTTTCTTGATACTTTTGTCTTGATACACCTGAGCCACCGATAGGTGGAGAAAGCATGAGTACAATTTTATAAACAAACATCCCACGAATAAAAGTATCCAAAAAATCAATCCTTTATTGCTTCGCAACCATTAAGCGTTTGTAATTTCGCAGGCTCAAACAGACGCTAAATAGGGATTTGCACTTGATGCCATGCTTTTCCCATCGCACTTGCTATCAGAACTGATAGCAAATCAAGTGATAAGAAGTAATATTGGCATCCTCCCGCTCTGAGTTTCATCTGCAAATCTAATAAAAGTCGGTTTCGTTTAGCACCGAAACGATGCAAGCACTTTTTTAAATTTGCAACGATTCAACTCATTCACGCTATCGCCACGCCGCCACGATTACGCTCCTTGCCAACACACGAGTTTAGTAGTTTTAGAGCCTGACGGACGATTTTTAATTGCAATTTAAAGCCATCGAAATTATGAACGGTAAATTAAATATATAAAGTGCAATTTAATGATTTTATCATTTTTAACAAATAAATAACCATACTACATGTATTTAACATTAATTTATATTCAGAATAGGATTTAGCATAGTATTTCAAACAGAACTTTATGATTTTTTTTCTTTATGATTTTTTTTACTTCCAACTCTCTAACTTTGAACTTTCCAACTTTGAACATTCCAACTTTCTAACTTTCAAACTTTTAACTTTCAAACTTTTAACTTTCAAACTTTCTAATTTTTAAACTTTTAACTCTTAACTTTAAACTCTTAACTCCCTAAACTCTCTTAATTTTAGCAAAAAAAACAAAGTATAAATGAACATTATTGAATATCTTTGTTTTTATATTTATCTTTGAAAAAAAATACAAGATGAAAAATTTGATTGTAGTGTTTTTGTTCGTCTTTAGCTTTCAATTGCAAAACTTTGCACAAGTTTCTTTTCCTTTGTTGAAAACACAAAGCAAAACAGACACCGTTAAAGTAAATCCCACTCAATTTAGTTTAACAGCAGGTGCTTTTGTAATGGGAAATAAAAATAACGCATATTATGGTTCGTATGTTACACCCATGGTTAGACTTCATTCGGATAAACGTTTTTCGTACGGATTTGGTGCAAGTATATCAACATCTAATATTAATTCAGGTGTAGTAAGTTCAAATTATGAAAAATCTACACTCCTATTTCAACCAAGAATAACCAATACTGTGTTTGTATTTGGCAGCTATCAAGTGAATGATAAAATTCTGGTTAATGGCTCTCTTTATCAGCAAATTAATCCAAATGCAATTCCTTCTAACAATTTCAACCTGACTAATAAATCTGCGAGAGGTTTGAACTTTAACATCGTTTATAAAGCAAGTGAAAATTCATCTTTTCAGTTCGATTTTAACTATTCAAATGGAAATCAATGCTTATATCCTTTTAATCCAGGCATTGGAAGTGGTTTAAATCACGTTCCTAGCAACTATTTCTCAGCATTTCCTTAAATTAATCATAAATTCAAAAAAATCATGAAAATAAAATTATTCTCCATCTTAGCTTTTAGCACTATTTTCCTTCTAAGTTCCTGCAATTCAAATAAATCTAGTGAAGGTTCAACGGAAAACACCGAAACTAATACAAAAACTGAAGAAATCAAAACTGAAACCTCAAATTTAAAACTTACTGCAGCCGATGATGGTAAAGTTCAACAAATTGGTAAAGATATTTTTTTAAACTCCATTCATAACTATAAATCAACTCCCAATTGGAAGCTATTAAGTCCAATTCCTGTAGTAATTGACTTTTTTGCCACCTGGTGTAAACCATGCAAAATGGTTGCTCCAATAATGGAAGAATTAGCTAATGAATATAAAGGTAAAATTCATTTTGTTAAAGTGGATACGGATGCTGAAGGCGAATTAGCTCGTCAGTTTCAGATTCAAGGTATACCCGCCATTATGTTTTGTCCGGTTGAAGGCGAGCCCGAAATGATGGTTGGTGCTATGGATAAGGCAACTTACAAAAAGACTATCAGCGATAAATTTCGTTTGTAAACTATTGAATTCAAATCAATTCTATAAAAAACGAAGTATTTTGCTTCGTTTTTTTTTATCCCATTTTTGTAAACGATTCTTTTGAAAAAGATGTATTTGTACTTATGAAAAATGAAGCTGATTTTTTCGAAGAAAACGGAGTATTTTTTTCGCTAATTCGCTTTAAAAAGCCAATTGGAGTAAGAAATAAGTAAAACAAAACGGTGGCTAAAATTACAAAAACAGTCATGGTAATAAATTTGACAATTTCTTTTGTTGAAATGCCAATATAGTAAGCAATTGAAGGGAATAAAATCGATAAAAATGAGAGAAATAATGCTATATACAACAACCAATAGTTTTGGCTAATTAAAAATGCAATTAATAAACCATTGCCTAGCGATAAAACTGGAAGATAGTCGTTAATTTTTTTCTTATTCATTTATTTAAAATAAGGTGTAAACAAAAGGAGCTGTGGCGGTTGATGTACCAAATACTATCAAAAGTGTAAGCAATAAAATGACAATTACAGCAGGAATTAACCACCATTTTTTTCGTTCCATTAAAAATTTCCAATATTCTTTTAAAAAATCCATATTAATCTTTTTTAAATTTTCTATTCCAATTAAACTCTGAGGCATAAAGTTGTTCTGATTTCAAAAACAGTTGATTTTCAATTACTAAGGCATCCATTTCGGTTTGCATAAAACAGCGATAGGCATCTTCGGGAGTGCATACAATGGGTTCACCTCGAACATTAAAACTTGTGTTTACACACATCGAAACTCCTTTGTTTTTTTTTATTTCTTGAAGTAATTTCCAATATTTTGGATTGGTTTGTTTTGAAACCGAATGGACTCGAGCCGAAAAATCGATGTGAGTTATTGCTTGAAAATCGGAACGAATATATTTAAGCTGTTCGATTGGATTTAGTGCCGAATAGTTGTCGGGCAGTAATTTCCGAAATTTATCTTTTACCCAAGCAATTAATATCATGTAGGGCGAATTTTGCGAAATATCAAAATATTCAAATAAATCTTCCTCACAAATAGAAGGAGCAAAAGGACGAAAACCCTCTCGGAATTTAATTTTGAGATTTAATTTCGATTGCATTTCGACATCAGAAACATCGGCTAAAATGCTACGATTACCCAATGCACGCGGACCAAATTCCATTCGACCTTGAAACCACCCTACAACATTTCCTGAATGAATTAATTTGGCAACCGTTATTAAAAGTTCGTCTTCGTTTTCAAAAATTTTTGATACTGCTTTAAATTTGTGTGATAATTTTAAAACCTCTTTTTGAGAATAGTGAGGTCCTAAAAAAGTACCATTGATAAAATCGCCAATATTGTTTTGAATTTTATTTTCAAAATGCAAATAATAAGCCGATAAGGCAGCTCCAAGAGCACCGCCCGCATCGCCCGATGCCGGTTGAACATAAATTTCTTTAAAAAGATTTTCTTTTAACAATTTTCCATTTGCCACACAATTTAAAGCAACACCACCCGACATACACAAATAATCGGATCCAGTAATTCGTTTAGCTTCACGAGCAAGTTTTATAACCACTTCTTCGGTTACCGTTTGAATTGCTAAAGCTAAATTACAATGTGCTTTGCTTGGTATTGAATCTGGATTTAATTTTGAAATTCCAAACAAATTTTCCCATTTTCGGTCGCTAATTGTTCTTAAGCTATATGCGTATTTAAAATAGTTATCATTTAATCGAAACGAACCATCATCTTTTATCGAAATTAATTTTGATTTAATAATTTGGATAAACTTTTGGGTTTGTTCATCGTTAATATTTCCGTATGGAGCTAATCCCATTAATTTGTATTCGCCACTATTTATTTTAAAGCCCAAAAAATAGGTAAAAGCCGAATACAATAATCCTAAAGAATGCGGAAAATGAATTTCTTTTAAAGAAGTAATTTTTTCATCTACACCATGAAAAATTCCGGTGGTAGTCCACTCTCCCACTCCATCAATGGTTAAAATAGCTGCATTACGAAATCGCGATGGGTAATAAGCCGAAGCGGCATGCGACAAATGATGTTCGCTAAATAATATATTAAGTTTTGATTTATCAAAGGACTCAATGTTTTTGAGTTCATTCAAAATCAGGCTTTTAGTGTTTAATTTACTGCTAAGCCAAACGGGCATTGCTTTTAAAAACGAAAATAATCCTTTAGGAACATAATGCAAGTATGATTCTAGTATTCTTTCAAATTTCAAAAAAGGTTTATCGTAAAAAACAGCCGCATCTATATCGTCAATAGAAATTTGTGCAAAATTTAAACAATACTCAACAGATTTAAAGGGAAATTTAGAATCATTTTTTATTCGCGAGAAGCGTTCTTCTTGGGCAGCAGCAATTACTTCGCCATTAAAAATTAAACAAGCAGCTGAATCGTGATAAAAAGCCGAAATTCCTAAAATATACATGAATTAAAAATATTGGCGAATTTCTTTCTTCAAAATTTCTAAGGCTTTATCCGATGGCATCAATGGCTCATCAGCAGTTATTTCGATGATTTTTGTAGCCAATTGTGCCGCTTGACCATCGGAGGCTAATTGACCAGCCGCTAAATTTATAATTTTTATACTTTCTTCTTTTGCCGCTTTAATAGCCTCCCACGATGATGTAGAAATATACATTTGTTGTGACAAATTATGATCAAATTCGTTACGAATAGTTGAAACAAGTAACATTTGATATTGAGCATTATTTAAACCCGAATGTTGAATTCGAATAACCATGTTTGTAACATTAATTCGTTCAAGATAGAGTGTAAGCCTTTCAAACGCTTGCAAACGAACAGGAATGGTAGCGGTTTTAGCATCCATTTTAAACTGCAACAACCGTTTTTTGTCTTCTACATCTAAAAATATTTTCATTACATAATAAGCAGTAAAAAATACAACTATTGAAGGAAGAACATATTTTAAAATTTCGAGTATCGTTTCCATAATCTTTTTTTGGCAAAGATATGAAAAAAGAAATCTTTTAATTCATTAATAAGGAATGAAACTCAATTTTTATAAAGTTGTACTCAAATTAATGAATAGGAGATTTATATAAAAATCGAACTGTTTGATTTGCTTCTGTTTTTTTTAACCCAAAACAATTATAATTTCACAATTTTAATCATCTCTTTTTTAATACCATTATCAAAATTCAACATATATACACCAGCTGATAAAAATGATAAATCCAATGAAATATTGTTTCCAACTTCGTTGCCCGAAAAGCTAAACTCTTTAATTGGTTTACTATCGAGATTTGAAATGGTAATATTTATTTGTGAAGAACTGTTTGAATTGAAAGATACATTTATTTCATTTTTAAAAGGATTTGGGAAAACTTTTATTCCGTTACTAAATGAATTATTATTTTTACATCCCGACACCGAAATCATATCAAAGCGGGCTGTTGTTCCATCAAAATCAACTTGCTTTAAGCGATAATAAAATAAATCATTTTGATTTTCGGCACTCAAAATATTGTCGATAAACGAATAATTCATAACGGTATTGCTGTTTCCCGAGCCTAAAACAGTTCCTACCACTTCCCATTTTTTGGTATCAATACTTCGCTCAATAGCAAAATATGAATTATTAATTTCACTTGCCGTTTTCCACCTTAATTCTACATTTCCGGCACCTTTACAATCGGCATTAAACGAAATAAGAGTAATTGGCAAGGTGTTTTTATTACTACTCGAGCCCAAAGTAAATGGCGAAAAGTTAGTAACTAATTCAGACGTAATAGTTCCTGAGGTTAAATCACCCGTAATAGCAGTTTGTCCTTTTGTAGTCCAAATTGAACCGTCCCAACGGGCAACTAAAAGCGATGCTAAATCGCCAATACCACCACTTCTTTCGTCCCAACTAAGGGTTACAAAAACATTGTTAGTACCAACTCTATCTAAAGTCCAGTATTCGGTACGGCTTATAATTTGAATTGGAAGTTGAATTGTACTATACGATAATAATGGATTTTCATTAATGTAACGAGCAGTAAACCAGTCGGTATCAAAGCTTGTCCCTTGTGCATCAGAAATTTTTATGGGAGCAAAATAGTTATTATTCCCGGTTGGAAAAGTATAAGAGGTATTTCCAATTTTCCTTACAGGTCCATCAACAAAACTCAGTGCATTTGCATTTATAGAACTTGCATTTTTTTCAAAGCTTACCAAACCCAAACCCGACACCACAATAATTCCCTTAGTAAAAGTTGCTGAGTTCGAAATAATCATTGGATCGGTAACATTAAAATTGTCATACACAAGGCTATTATTATTAAAAATGACATCATAAAATTTACTACCACCCGAAAAAATACTTTGACTGACATTTCCATTGAAAGTAATTGTGCCCAAGTCGTTATAAAAAACTCCAACATTTGAAAAGTTTCCACCAACAGTGTGCAGGTAATTTCCTGCATGAAAATTATTGGAAATTAATAATGAACCGTTAATTGAAAGACTTCCCGATGCAGATTTAATTCCACCTCCTGTAAAACTAATATTATTAAAATTGCAACTACTAATTAATCCTGAATTTCCGGTATTAAAATCAATAGTTGAATTAGAAGGGGTAAAAACACCGTTATTTGTCCAATTTTGCCCCACCGAGTGAGTGAAATTACCCGCTGTAAAATTATTTGAAATCAACATATTTCCGGCAATTGCTAAAGACCCAACCGCTGTTTTTGAACCATTACCCGAAAATATAATATGATTAAAATTGCTTGCTCCGATATTGGCAGCATTGTTTCCAACAAAATCAATCGTAGAACCATTCGCATTAAAAGTGCCCGAATTTGTCCAGTTGCCACCAACAGTGTGTGTAAAGTTTCCAGCGGTAAAATTATTTGATATTAACACATTCCCATCAACCGAAAGAACTCCTAAGGCAGTTTTTTCACCCGAACCACTGAAAATTAAATTATTAAAATTACTTGCACTAATGTTGCCCGAATTTGAAGTATTAAAATCAATAGTTGAACCATCGGAAACAAAAGTTCCATTTTTGGTCCAATTTTGTCCTACGGTATGGATAAAATTGCCTGCAGTAAAATTATTGTCAATGGTTACATTGCCGGCAATATTTAAAATTCCACTTGCCGTATTTGTTCCCGAACCGCTAAAAATAACATTATTAAAATTACTGCTTCCAATGTTTGCCGAAGAACTTCCATTAAAGTTGATAGTTGACCCAATAGAATTAAATGTTCCACTGTTTGACCAGTTTCCAGAAACCGTATGGGTAAAACTACCAGCCGTAAAATTGTTTGTTATAGAAACATTTCCATCAATGGATAAAACTCCCGTAGCTGTTTTTAAACCACTTCCACTAAAAATTATATTATTAAAATTACTTGAGCCAATGTTACCCGAAGTTGTTCCGTTGAAATTAATAGATGAACCAGCAGAGACAAAAGTACCATTTTTAGTCCAATTACCTCCTACAGTATGAGTGAAATTTCCAGCAGTGAAATTATTAACAATATCGACATTCCCTGCAATGGATAAAACTCCTTGTGCTGTCTTTACTCCTGCTCCACTGAAAGTAATGTTGTTAAAATTACTGGAATTTATGCTTGCATCATTGTTTCCAATAAATTCAATAGTAGAACTATTTGCATTAAAAACCCCATTATTAGTCCAACTACCCGAAACAAAATGTGTAAAATTACCTGCCGTAAAATTATTTAAAATCAATACATTACCACCAATAGAAAGACTTCCTATCGCATTTTTTACGCCATTACCACTAAACGTTATGTTATTAAAATTACTGGATCCAATACTTCCAGAATTTACCCCATTGAATTCTATGGTTGAACCGGTAGCATTAAAAGTTCCAGCATTTGACCAATTTCCACCAATTTTATGCGTTAAATTTCCAGCGGTAAATGTAGTTCCAGCTCCAATAGAAAAATTTCGATTTACATTAATAATTTGATTAGCTAAAACAGAAACTAAACCTGACAAAGAAAAGTCGCCCAAGGTTGTAAATTCGCTGTTTGGCAATGTTTTAACTCCACTTCCACTTAACTCTATGTGATAGTATTGATTTCCTTCGGGAAGTATAACTGTTTGTGGATTTAAACCATTATAACCCACCATAGTTTCGCCATAAAAAACGGTATTCCAGGTTCCACTATTTGTTACTGTATTGGCAATTCTCATTACTGAACCACCTATCATCGAAAGTTTCATTCCACTACCAATTTGAACATCGTAAAAATTTGTGGTACCAGAAATTGCCGAATTAGCGTTTAAAAATTTCACCACACTTGTACCAGCGTCAAAGGCACCTAAATTATTCCACGAAACATCTCCATTATTTTGGTTTAATGCACCCAATACTTCAATGGTTGAATTTTCGGCTTTATATGTTCCACCTTCATAAATTCTAACATAATTTGCTTGAAATAGTTTTCCTTGTCTAGCATTTAATACTCCACCATCAAAAATGTATAAATATTTCACTCTGGTAGTATCATTTGTGGGCAAAACCGGTTTATTTGGTGTTGCAGGAATATAAACATAATGTTTTGTAGCAGGAATTCCCTCCAAAATAGCATTTGTAGGCGATTTATTGTCTTGCCAGTTATTATTTTTTGTCCAATCGGTTGGAAATTCAGGATCGGTTCCCAACCAAACAAAAATACTATCACCCGATGGAGCAACTCGTTCGGAAACCATCCATATTTTGGATTGGCTTTGAGGCGTTTGAACATCATCAATATAAGCTATTTCGCCAGTTTGAGAATACTCTTTTAGAACTAAATAACTAATTGAATGACTCGCTAATGTGATAAAGTTTGAACTTGTATTTTGAGCCGACTGTCCATGTTCATGTGGTGAAGGTCCAGCATAAGGGATATGATGATCCCAAAAAACTAAATTTGACTCATTACTACCATTTAGCTCACTATCTAAGTATTTCAACGTTAAATTAAATCGTGTTGGTGCCGAACCAGGGTTAGATCCAGTTCTAACAATTTCATAATATCGTTTTAATGTGTTTGATTTAATTGGGTGTGTTTGACCAATTTTGATAATAAACAATAATTCATCGGGTAATTGAGCACCAGTTCCATTTGTAAAAGCAATGGTCGTGTATTGACTACCAAAAGTATAAACTGTGTTAGGGGTAAAACTATTACGTTTAACTCTACCGCTCACATCACCCATTCCAATAGTGGTTGAACTTGCACCCATGTATAGCGTTTTCATTGCTGAACCATCCCACATATCGAGCGAACCTTTTGTAGCTGAAGGATTTCCAACAGCAAGGTTCAATATCCCATTAACCGTGATATCATTAATTGCAGTTGCACCAAAAACTGAGTATATTGACAAATTATTGTATGTTCCAGTTGATACCGTTTGGGCAGCTAAAGCACTGTTGTAATTTACAGTACCTCCCCAAACTTTTCCAACTGTGATTGGTGACACAGAAGTATTTTGAGTTAATAAAGTACCCGAATGACTAACAGTAGATACTCCTAATAAATAAGTTGACATGTCCAAAGTAGTTGAAATATTTGTAGTGAAATTTCCTAAAACATTCAAATTACTTAAAGCAGTAACTGTTCCCACCGTATTACTAATCGAAAAATTATTAAAAGAGCTACCGCCGCTGTTAATTTGTTGAGTGGTAAGACCATTAAAAATAATAGTTCCGTTATTATGATTAAAAGTACCTGCATTTACAAAATTATTGGCAACATTTATTACTCCTGATGGTGCCGTTAAAGAAGATATAGCAGCAATACTTAGGTTGTAAAATGAATTAACGGAAGAACCAGAAATTGCAGTTGTTCCATTAAAATTCACAGTGCCCGAGTTTGCTATAAATGAACCATTATTTACCCAATTTCCATTAACACTTAAAGTACTATTAGCAGCAATAGTTAAAGAAGCACCAGCATTAATGGTGATATTTCTGCAAACACCTCCAGCAATACCAACTACGGGTTGAAAAGGAGCGGTAGAAGGAATAATTACACTTGTAGAAGCGATTGGAACTCCACCACACCAGTTAGATGCGGTATTCCAATCGGTACTTGTAACTCCAATCCAACTTCCGATAGAAATTACCGCCAATGTAACATCTTTAGAAAACGTTTGAGAACAGCTATTTGCCCAACTAGTAATGGTTAATCCTGTAATTCTTAAAATTTGACCATTGTTTACACTAGTTAAGGTAGATGTAAAAAAATTAGCTACACCCAGATTATTAGCAACAACTCCAGTAACAGGTGCTTGACTAACCCCATTTATAGAATAATTAACCGTAAATGTTGTGCTTGGAATTAAACCACTTAACGAAATAATTGCGGTCGAACCATCGCATGTTTCCGAAGTTAACGTTGCATTTGTTAATGTTGGTAAGGGATTAACCACCACTAATTTTGTTTCGGAATTTGTATAGGTTGTGCCATTAAGAACAGTTAACACGGTTAATCGAGCTCTATAAGTACCTAAAATTGTGTTTGGAATATTAACATTCTGAGTTGAAAAATATGAAGTATCATTTGCTGGCGAAATGACTCGCCACGAATAAACTACAGCACTACCTATTGCACCCGAATAGCTACCCGTTAGCTGCATGGTTTGATTAAAGCATAAAGGACCATTATCGGCAGGAATAGCATTTAATGTTCCGCCGGCAGCAACTGCCATTAATTGATCAAACGTATAAATATCACCCGGTGCCCCAGCACAAGCGGCATATTTTTGAGTACCAATCCAAATTTCTTTATTGTTATTGCAATTATCTGTAAGAAGTCCATTTGTAGTAACAAATAAAACAGCATCAGCTGGTAATTGCAATTTAACTTTATTGAAAAAATAAACTGAGCCTCCAGGGTTAACAACTAATTCCATAGTATTCAGCGTGAATGTAATAACGGCGTTTGTTCCAGTTAAGTACAATCGACCTGCACTAGTTACAGTGATACGCCCCATATTTTGAGTTGTAATACCACCCGTTCCAATAGTAACAGTATGACTAATTGTAACATTTCCAGTTCCCGTAAATTGACCGGGGTAACCATGTCCGGCAGTAGGTGTAATCCACGAAGTGCCATTATATCTTTGCCAAGTTGACAAGGTTGTATAATTTCCATTTACCGTAGACCGATAATCTCCAACAACTTGAGCAAAAGTAGATAAGGAAAATAATATAAGAAAACACTATTGTCCGATAAAAAATCAAAAACGCTTTAATCCAATTGCAACTA
>CAZFPO010000086.1:0-8853 GCA_964521105.1 uncultured Lentimicrobiaceae bacterium
TGATTTAATATGCTAATGTGCTAATTGTTCAATTTGAAGATTTGAAAATGTGCTATTGATTTAATATGCTAATGTGCTAATTTTTTCACCGCGATAGCGTATTCAAATAGATTATCCGAACAAAGAGGGGATATTTTAAAACATAACATTTTTAAATGTCCTCATGCCGGACGGGCACATACTTTTTTCCTGCAGCAGAAAAAAGTATGCAAAAAATGCCGCCGCTGCCGAAAATAAACTAAAAATCGAAGAGTTTTAACTAAAATCAATGAACTCCTCCTTTTAGCCCAAAATGAGTGAATATTTTTTTTAAACTCATTTTGTTCTAACGTCGTCAAACAGCATTGATTTCTTAACGTACAACTCTCCGATTTTCTTAACGTTTATTTTCTAAGGCGGTTTTTACATTTGGATATAATAGACTTACAAACAGTTACAATCTTCAGGCTAAATCAGGCACTTTTTCTTATTGAGATTTTTTTTATGAATTAAATCGCTCCGAAGGAGTATAATCAAAGAGATTATCCGAACGAAGAAAGGATACCTTTATAATCTAAAAATACTAAAATCGCTAAAATCGTGCGGTGGCTAGGAAAAAATGCGCGGGCGTAACGATTGGGTGAATGAGTTGAATCGTTGCAAATCTTAAAAAGTGCTTGCATCGTGCCTTGCAGGCACTCCTTTTTTTAGAGTTGCAGATGAAACTCAGAGCGGGAGGATAGCGTTATTTTTTTCTTGACTTTTTTGGATACTTTTTGTGTCAAGACAAAAAGTATCAAAGAAATTAGTATTTTTACAAAAACATAACCCAATTGAGCCATAATTATAAAACCAATTTGTATAGTGTTGATAGTCTGTGCTTTAATTCGCACAATCCGTACAGGTTTGGCTTTAATGGGATGAAGCTAGATAACGAGAAACAGGGCGGTGGGAACGAAGAAAACTACAACCCAAAATAGACAAGATAGCATTGTTAATAATACAAAATAATATTCCGTTTCTTTTTTTAAAGCAGATTTATTTTATTAATAATCCTTGTAATTTTAGTAGCTCTGTTTCGCTCATTTTTGCATCAAACCGTGCTTGAATTAAACGAAGCTGTGCATCTTCAAATGTTTTTTGAGCATCTTTTAATTGAATATCGCTAATTACGCCTACAGCGTATTTTTCCATGGCAATAGTTAAAGCTGTTTGTGCAATAGTTATGTTTTCTTCTTCCATTTTTACAATTTGAAGGTTACTCTCGTAAAGTTTAAATTGACTTAAAAGAGAAGTCTCGAGTTGTAAGTTTATTTCGTTAAATGACAGCTGCATTATTTTTTGTTGAATTTTGGCATTTCGTACATTTCGTTTTACCGACATACCATCAAATAAATTCCACGAAGCTGAAAAGCCATAATTCATCCCATACGTTTGATTATTAAGAATGTAGCCAGAAGGGTTGTTGGAGTTGACAAAATTGTAATTTAATCCAAAACCAATTTTTGGATAATATGCCGAACGAACTTCTTTGGTAACATAATCTGAAATTAAAATATTACTTTTAGCATGATTTATCCAAACATTTTGTTGGGTAATGTTGGCACGAATCGATTCAATATTCATTAATGGAGTCATTGAAAAGTTATCCACCACTTGAAAAGAGGTTAGAGGATTATTTACGAGTAAACTTGAGAACAAATACTGAGCTTGTGCATATTGACTTTGAAGTCGTAACAGAGTAGCATTTTGAGCATTGTAGTCGGCTTGTGCCTGTATCACTTCCAATCTGGATGAATTTCCCGATGAATTTCTGGCTTCTACTACTTGTTTTCGTTTTTGAAATAATGCTAAAAGCGACTCCGAAAGGGATATTTGTTGTTTTAGTTTTACTAATGTATAGTATTGATTAATAACTTTATAAACTACATTTTCGATGGATATTTGCAATTCAAAATTACTCATTTTTTGCAATTCATTGAGTTTGTTTCGAGTTGCAAACATTTTTGTTCCATCAAAAAGAGTCCATGATAACCCTACGGAACTACTTAAATTGCGACCATTGATATGATTAAAATCGGTGATATCACCGGAGGTTGATTCTTGATGTGTATTGGTATTCGACCAAATGCTGCCTGCAGAAGCATCGATTTGAGGTAAAAACCCCGCATTTCCCAAATCGTTATTGTTTTTAGCGATGGATTGTTCGTTACGGGCAATTTCAATCCCATAATTATTTTGTAATGCTAATTTTATTGCTTCTTCTAAGCTGATAATTTGTTGAGCCGGAAGCAAAACAAATGCAAATAAAATGGGAGTAAATAATATAATTATTTTTAAATATTTCATAAAACAAATTATTGAGTTGATTCTTCCGATTCGGTAACCATTTTACGTTCTTTCTTACTGGTTAAAAAAGTGTACATGGCTGGAATTACATATAGCGTAAGGATTAACGACAGTAGAAGTCCGAAAATAATAACGGTTCCAAGGCTTTTTCGACTTTCGGCACCTGCACCCAGAGCCAAGGCAATAGGGACAGCCCCTAACATGGTTGCCAAACTGGTCATCAGGATAGGGCGGAAGCGAGCTGCCGCGGCATGCATAACCGCATCATAAATAGATAGACCTGCTTCGCGTTTTTGGTTGGCAAATTCAACAATTAAAATTCCATTTTTAGTAACTAATCCAATTAACATGATAATTCCAATTTCGCTAAAAATATTGATGGTTTGATCAAAATACCACAACGATAAAACGGCTCCCGACAATGCTAACGGTACTGTTAACATAATGATTAATGGATCGCGGAAACTTTCAAATTGAGCAGCAAGCACCAAATAAATCAGCACGAGAGCAAGCAATAATGCAAAAAGAATATTTGAGGAACTTTCTTCAAAATCGCGAGATTGTCCTGCAAAATCAGACGAAAAAGATTCATCTAATACCTTCGCTGCAATTCGTTTCATCTCTTTATTGCCATCTCCTAACGTGTAACCTGGTGCTAAGCCTGCCGTAACGATAGCCGATTTATAACGATTAAAGTGATAAAGTGCGGGTGGTGAACTCTCTTCGTGTTGATCGACTAAATTGTCGAATTGAATTAGTTGTCCATTTTTATTACGAATGTAGATGGAACTCAAATCGTTAGGCTGATCTCTGTTTTCTCGTGGAGCTTGTCCAATAATTTGAAATTGTTTTCCGTTCATGGTAAAATAGCCCAAACGATATTCGCTCAAATAAAGTTGGAGGGTTTGTGCTACATCTAAAACCGAAACTCCTAAAGTTTTTGCCTTATCGCGATTAATAATTATATTTATTTCGGGTTTATTAAACTTTAAATTAGCATCTGCCATCACTAAAATCTTGCTTTTATATACTTCTTCCATGAATTTTGGAAGAAAAGTTCTCATTTTCTCCATATTCGAGGCTTGAATTACAAATTGTATTGGCAAACCGCCTCTAATGCCACTGCCTATAGACTGATCCTGAATTACAAACACTTTTGCCGCTACAATAGAGCTGAATTTTTTAGATAAAAAAGCCGCAATTTGTTGCTGACTTCGTTTGCGGTTAGCTTTATCTACTAGCACCATTCTTCCAGATGCTCTATTTGTGTTTCCACTTCCTAAATGACCTGGAGCAGTGTTCGTAATTAATATACTTTTTTCGGGCACAGAGTCATTTACAATTTGAATTACTTGACGAACCACTTTGTCGGTATAATCAAACGAAGCACCTTCGGGGGCGGTTACCGATAATCGTAGCATGCCTCTATCTTCCATTGGAGATAATTCGGAAGGTAGAAAATTTCCAACAATAAATATTAACGATGTAGCTATAAAAACAATGACAAAAGCTAATCCACGATGCTTCATGAAGTTTTTTAAGGAAGAAGTATAGGCTTCTGAAAAACGAATGAAATATTTTTCGGAGGCATTGTAAAACCATGATTTTTTGGCTTCTTTTTTCAAGATTCGAGAACTCATCATGGGAGTTAAGGTAAGCGAAACAACCGCCGAAACAATAACAGTTCCAGCTAATACAACGCCAAATTCTCTAAAAAGTCGACCTGTAAAACCTTGTAAAAATATAATTGGTAAAAATACAGCAGCCAAGGTGATGGTGGTTGAAATGATTGCAAAATAAATCTCTTTGGAGCCTTTAAAACTTGCTTCAATAGGCGACATTCCACTTTCAATTTTTGAATAGATGTTTTCGAGTACCACAATGGCATCGTCAACTACTAATCCGGTGGCTAAAACAATGGCTAATAGCGTAAGAATATTGATAGAAAACCCTACAAGGTACATTATAAAAAATGCAGATACTAAAGAGATTGGAATAGCGATTACTGGAATTAAAGTGGAACGCCAACTACGAAGAAATAGGTATATTACAAGTAATACTAAGAGAAATGCCAATAATATGGTTTCTTCAACCTCTTTTACCGAATTACGAATGAATTTGGTGGAATCAATCGCAACATTTAGTTCAAAATCCTTAGGTATTTCGGCTTTAATTTTTTCTAATCGAAGGTAAAATTCGTCGGCAATATCAATGTAATTTGCGTCGGGTAACGGGACAATGGCAATACCAATCATGGGAACTCCCGATTGCCTCATAAGTGTTTCTTCCACTTCGGGACCTAGTATCGCACTGCCAACATCTTTTAGTCGAACAATTTTATCACCCACTGTTTTGATAATTAAATCGTTGAATTCCTCAGCTTTTTCTAAACGACCAATAGTGCGGATATTTAGTTCAGTTGCGTCCCCTTGAATTCGTCCCGAAGGTAATTCGATATGCTCGCGTTCAAAGGCTTGTTTTACGTCGGCAGGAGTAATTCCGTAAGAAGCCATGTTCGAGGGGTCAAGCCAAATTCGCATGGCATATTTTTTCTCTCCCCAAATTTGAATTTGACTAACGCCAGGTATCGTTTGGATACGCTCTTTTATATAACTGGATGCCCAATAACTCACTTCCATGTGACTACGAGAATTACTTTGTAACGTAACCATTATAATCGCATCTGAATTTGCATCCGACTTAGAAACAACAGGTGGATTTGCTAAATCTTGAGGTAAAAGTCGGCTTGCTCTCGAAACTCGGTCTCGAACGTCATTCGCTGCTGCTTCCATGTCAACACCCAAGTTAAATTCCACTGTTATCCTGCTTGATCCCATGCTGCTCTCAGAAGTTAATGAACGAATTCCATCAATTCCGTTTATGGATTCTTCCAATGGTTCCGTAATTTGCGTTTCAATAACATCCGGATTAGCACCAGAGTATGAAGTAGATACGGTTATCACCGGAGGGTCAATGGCAGGATATTCTCGTAATCCTAAAAAATTATAACCTACTACTCCAAATAGAATTATCGTTAGCGAAATTACAATTGTAAGAACAGGTCGTTGTATGCTGATAGATGAAATACTCATAAATTCAAATTGTTAACAATTAAGTCGTTAATGAAGTTTATTTAATTAATTTATTTAAGTAGTTTTCGTTTATTTTTATGAAAAAAATTATTTCTTTTTACTAATATTTATGGGCGAACCATCGGATATTTGCATGATACCAGTAGTAATTATTGTGTCGCCCGCAACAATTCCTTCCACAATTTGAATTCGGTCTGCTGTGCGTACTCCGCTTTTTACCTTTTGTTCTTTTGCTTTCCCCGATTTATATAAAAATACTTTCTGTCCTTTTAATATTGGTATAATGGCTTCCGTAGGGATGAGTAAGGCATTTTCGGTTTTTTGTAAATTCATTTCAATTTCGGCAAATGAGCCAGGAAAGATGCCTCCATTTGGATTTGCACACTTTGCTCGAATCATTAACGAACGGGTGTTGGGGTCAATTTTTGGCTCAATTGCGTAAATAGTAGCCTTGTATTTTTTTGTCGTTCCTTTTATTGTAAATTCAATTTCTGAATTTTTGTTAATTAGTAATGCAAATTGCTCAGGAATGGCAAAATCAATTTTTATTGGATTTATTTTTTGAATGGAGGCTACGATAACTGTCGAATTGATGTATTGCCCTTCAGCAATGTTTTTTAAACCAATAATTCCATCAAAAGGAGCTTTTATCTCTGTTTTGTCAATTTGTGCTTGAATTAAATCGATATCTGCACTCAATGTTTCTACTTGCGATAAGGTATTATCGTATTCTTCTTGACTAATTCCATTTATGCCAAGCAGTTTTTTTGATCGTTGCTCTTTTTCATTGGCAAGTTTTAATTGAATTTTTAGTTTTTTAAATTGTGCTTGCAAGTCGGCATCATTTAGTTTTACCAATAATTGACCTTTTTTAACGGTTTTTCCTTCTGTAAATAGAATTTTAACCACTCTTCCGGCAACTTCTGGTTTTAATTCAGCTTCCATATCCGAAATTATCGTTCCAACCGATGTAATTTTGTTTTCTAATGTTTCGGGCTTTACAATGTATATGCTAACGGATTGAGGCTTTGAATCTTTGCCTTTGTCTTGTTTTTTTTGTTCTTCGGGTTTTGTAAGTAAAAAAACTTTAATTAACCCTAAAATTACTAAAACAGCTATTATAATTAGGCTGTTTCGAAGTGTTTTATTCATTTGATAAGGATTTAACCATGTTAATATCTGTGCTCAAAATTAGCTATTTTTATTTGGTAATGGATGTTAAAAATAGCAAAAGAGCTGAAAACTAATAAAAAAAATATTGAAAATAGATATATATTGGCACCTAAAAAGAATATTATTTACATTTGCTTTTGCTTATTTCAATTGCTTCAGTATGACCTAATTGTGCCGCTTTTTTTAAATCGTTACACGATCCTTTCGAATCTTTTAAAAAGTCTTTACATGCACCACGGTAAAAATATGCATCCGCCGATTTTGGCTCAAGTTTGATGGCAATATTTAGTTCGTCCACCGCTTGTTGATATTTTTTCAAATCGAATAGGAGCATCCCTCGTTCCAAATATGGTTCAAAAGCATCGGGTTTCAGTTCCGAAGCTTTTTTGAAATCGGATAAGGCAGCTTGCGATTTATTCAATTTTGCATTGGCTTTACCACGATTAAAATATGCCGAATAATTTGAATTATCAAACTGAATGGCTTTGTTGTAATCTTTAATTGCATTTTCAAAAGCATTGGTCTGCATGTAACATTCGGCTCGTTTTGCCCAAATATCCGACATTTTGGTTTTGTATTTCGTGATGAGCAAACTGTAATCGTCGATGGCTGCTTGCCAGTTTTTACTGATGAAATTACAATCTGCTTTTCGTTCCATCATATCTTCTGTTTCATATCCAAGCGATTGTGCCTTGGCGTAGTCATTGGCTGCTTGCGAATAGTCGGACTCGCGTTGAAAAGCCATTCCTCGCTGATAATACACTTCGGCTACTGTTGCGTTGATTTTTATCGATTCAGAAAAATCGGTGAGTGCCATTTTAATTTGTCCCGATCCGGCATAACAAATGCCTCTTTTAAAATATGTATTTGCCTCTTTTGGCTTTAACTCCAGTGCTTTAGTGAAATCAGAAATGGATTTTTGCCAGTTTTTCAGCTCTAAATAACAACAAGCTCTATAAAACCAAGCATCAAAAACATCGTTTTTAATCTCTATGGTTTTATTAAAATCAGTAAGTGCTTTTGAATACTCTTTTTGGACATAATAAAACATTGCCCGATAATGATACGATTTTGCATTTAGTTTATTTTTTTCAATGGCTGTATTAAAGTCGAGGAGTGCAGAATCAAGTTTGCCAATAAGTTCATAACATCGTCCTCGTTCCATGTTTGCCTGATAAAAAGAGACATTCAACGACAAAACTTTGGTGAATTTTCCGATGGCAGCTTTGTAGTCTTCCATTTTCATCTTTTCAACTCCCTCATCAAAAAGCTTATTTGCCTGTTGCGAAAATAGGTTAAAAGAACATAAAATTAAGCCGATAATGAACAAAATTCGTCTCATGGTTGTATTGTTTAAGAACACTGCAAATATAGGATTTTTAGATACTTTAAAGCAATAAAAATGGAATTTTCGTTACCACAACGCGATTTATCGAATTTTAGAAATTCATACGAAAAACAATCTATTGATTTTGAACATGCCAGCAATAATCCCTTCGATTTTTTTGATTATTGGTTTCAAAATGCCTTAGACTTTTACCAAACAACCAAAGAGGTAAATGCCATGACATTATCAACATCTTCGTTGCAAGGAGTGGTTTCTTCAAGGATGGTTTTACTAAAATCCTTTTCCAATGAAGGATTTGTTTTTTACACTAATTATGAAAGTAAAAAAGGCATTCATCTAAGCGAAAACCCAAATTGTTCAATGTTGTTTTATTGGGAAGAGTTGCAACAACAAATCCGAATTGAAGGGTTTGCCGAAAAAGTTTCAACGGAATTATCCGATGCCTATTTCGACTCCCGACCTGCTGATAGTCGTTTAAGTGCCATAGTTTCTCCTCAAAGCAAAGTAATACCGGATAAAGCGTTTTTGAATAAGGAATTAGAAAAAAATCAGAACATAGAATTAAAACGTCCCGATTTTTGGGGAGGATTTTTGATAAAACCCAATCTTTTCGAGTTTTGGCAAGGTCGACCAAATCGCTTGCACGACAGATTACAGTATCGTATGGTTGATTCAAATTGGGTGAAAGTGGTTTTGGCTCCGTGAAAAAAAAATACTAAAAAAGTTCATTTTCAAAAACTTGCAATCTTTCGTTAATAACTTTAAAGTATTTTTTTGTTAACTCACTTCCCAAAAAATTACGTTTTAATTTTTTAGCGACAATTGCAGTAGTCCCTGTTCCCATAAATGGATCATATATTAAATCGCCTTCAACCGAAAAGTTTTCAACGATTGTTTTAACTAATTCTTCTG
>CAZFPO010000086.1:8953-12388 GCA_964521105.1 uncultured Lentimicrobiaceae bacterium
ATAATCTTAAAAATAGCTCTTTTACTTCCAGTTACTATCTGTATATTATAGAAAATAATTTTTGAAGTTCTTATTAGTTCTTTTAAAACATTCAAATGAAATTTATAATATTCGTCAATAGGTATATTATCGTCAAAGCCTTCATATTTGGTGCTAAACTCTTTTACAATCTGACGTGAACAATATTCGCCGTTACGGATTCTTAAATTCATATTATATGGTGGCGAAGTAATGACTAAATCAATAGAATTATCGTTAATACGTTTTAATGTATCCAAACAATTTTCGTTATATACTTCATTTACTTCCATAAAAAAATACTTACTTATAGGTAGTTGCAAAGATACGCAATTTTATTGTTATTTACAATTTAATATATTCAAAAAGATGCTAACAGAAATAGAAGTGTTTGTAATCAAGAAAGTTAAGGAATTTAGAACAGAAAAAAAAGTTTCACAAGCTGAATTATCTGATAGAATTGGTGTTTCATTGGGTTTTATCGGAAAAGTTGAAAGTATTAAATACAACACAAAATATAATCTTAATCATATCAATAAAATTTCAAAAGCCTTGGAAATTAGCCCAAGAGACTTATTACCAACACATCATTTATGAAAAACATTGACAAGTTAAAGAAAGAATTCAACCGAATTAAAAAAATGGGCTTTGTTGATTGTACAAGACCAAACAATATTGATGGCGGAATTGGAAATACCTTTGAGGATTTATTAGGAGTAGAAGAAAACAACAAGAAAGAAGCTGATTTCAAAGGGTTTGAAGTATAAAGCCATAGGTAATTAAACAGCTCTTATGTTTCATTATTTACAAAATCGCCTGACAATCCGAAAAGAGCAAATTCATATTTGCGAGAAAATTTCGGAGAAATAAGAGATGAAAATCATTCGGATAAGAAAAAATTATATGCTTCAGTTTTTGGTCATCGTGCTTCAATAATTTATTCTAAATACAAAATGAAATTAAAAGTTGATAGAAGTAATAATAAATTACATCTAATTATCAACGATTTAAAAGATAAAAATCTTTCAAATGTTTCATGGGACATTGAGACTCTAAAAAAATCTTCAACAAAAATGAAAGATTTATTTTTAGTTTTTGCCGATACACAAGTGGTAAACAAGAAAAATCAATATCATTTTACATCAGGTGAAATATATTTAGATTTTGATTTTGAAAATTTTTTAAAAGAAATCGAAAAAGGAGGAATTATGTTTGACATAAGAATTGGAGTTTACAATTCTGGTAAAAACTATGGCAAAACACATGACCATGGAAGTGGATTTCGAGTAAAAGCAAAAAACTTTAAAAACCTTTATAGAACATACGAAAAAATATAAACATTGATTATTATGGCAGTCACAATGTTGCACTGTAAAAAACAATGAAAACACAGTGTAAATCTGTGTGTACTCTGTGAAACATAGTGTAAATTTCTATCCAAAAAACCAAGTTTTGCACAATGGCAACAATCTTTGTATCAGAAAATAGCCACGAATAAACGAAACCACGAAGGTTCATAAAGAAAACATAGTTAATCTTGGTGCCTTAGAGTCTTGGTGGCAAATAAAAATTACACCGTTTTGCACAGATTGCTTCGCAATGTCACAGTGTTTCACAATGTTGCACTGTGAAAAACAATGAAAACACATCGTAACTCTGTGTCTACACTGTGGAACATAGTGTAAATTTCTATCTCAAAAACAGTTTTGCACATTGGCAAAAATTGCATGACGAAAGATTTGTAAATGTTACTAAATTATCGTTCACCGTTATTTCAAAATCAAGGGTATATGTTTGAGAAAACAGTGAATTTGAAAATAGAATTAGCAGAATTGAAATTGAAATTGATTGTTTTTTAATGACTCTTTGCTTTGAAGTCGGATTATTTTTGGATATAATACCATGTTCAATATTACAAAAATATTTATTTTTATTGAATTTTCAAACCATATCTTTTATTTCTGTTTTTTAAGCAAGCTCGATTCCATATTTTTCAATTTCTGCTAAAAAGCCGCCTAAATCATTGTCTTTTTCAATAAGAATTGGTTCAATTCTATCATCAATTTGTCTGCGTAATTTCCACAACAGTGGATGAATATCAAAGAAATCACCATCGATATGTTTTACAACAACCGCTACGTCAATATCACTATCCAAACGATTGGTATTTTTAGCATAAGAGCCAAATAAATAAACCTTTTCGATTGGTAAATGTTTTTTAAGTAATATACTGTATTCTATTACTTTATTTATAGCTTCTCCTTTATCCATTCTTGAATTTTCTTTGTTTTTTCAATAATCTCGAGGCATTTATTTTCGGTTAAACTTTTCATTAGCCGTTCTTTGTGTGATGGGTATCTCGCTTCAATGTTCAATGGTTCAATTTGGTCAATAAAATCTTTTTGTTCCTCCGTAAATAGTTCGTAAAAATCGCCTTTCTTTGCTATATATGATAAGCTGTGAGTATATGGTGCAACATCTGATTTTATAAGCGTGAAATATGCTTTAAACGCCTTTTCAATTGTTTGATGACACATGAAGCCAACATAAAGAAATCGTTTACTAGTAAACATTGCTTCTGCGGTCTCCAAATCATAATCAGATAGTTCAATCCAATATTTTACTTTGTCATCCATGATGAATAATTTAAAACAAAGATACAAAAAAATACTACAGAGCAGATTGCATTTCATATAAAAATTGCCTTATTATAATTTTTCCAAAAAATACTTCCCCATTGTTTGTGTTGTCACTGTCACCAATGATAGTTCTTTGATTTTTTATCAAAATTGAATCTCTTTGCAAATAAGAAATTACACAGTGTTGCACAGTTCGCTATAGCGAATGCACAGTGTTTCACCGTGGAAAATAAAGAAAACACAGTGAAACTCTGTGTGTACTCTGTGAAACATAGTGTAACTCTTTATTGTATAGTGTATTATGTTTCATTTTTGTTTTAATAAATCGCCACGAAGTCACAAAGACACGAAGTTACACAAAGAAAACTTAGTGAATCTTGGTGCCTTAGAGTCTTGGTGGCAAATAAAAATTACACCGTGTTGCACAGATTGCTTCGCAATGGTTTATCTGCCTTTGGCAGGCACAGTGTTGCACAATGTTGCACTGTGAAAAACAATGAAAACATAGTGAAACTCTGTGTGTACACTGAGAAACATAGTGTAAATTTTCTATCCCTAAAACCAAGTTTGCGCAATGACAACAATCTTTGTATCAGAAAATAGCCACGAATACACGAAGACACAAAGTAACAAGGGAAAAATATTTTCCCTTGATACAGTCTTTCGCAGAGGACTTTATCTGCATAATTTCAAAAATTTAAAATTTGCAATTTGAATTTTACAATGTAACAAAGAAAACTTAGTGAACCTTGGTGCCTTCGAGTCTTGGTGGTAGGAA
>CAZFPO010000087.1:0-12370 GCA_964521105.1 uncultured Lentimicrobiaceae bacterium
AGCTGGAATTAGCTATAAAAATGAATTTAGGTATAACATTAAGTAATCATTAAAATTATTAATCCAATGCCAAACTTTTTTAAAATACTTTTAATGCTTTTTAATTTCATTTTGTTAATTTTGGTGTTCAAAGATATATTTTTTCCTTAATTTTTAAATTTTTATAACTTTGTTTCATTTAATAATTTTTCATGAATAGTTTTGGAACAAATTATAGAATTTCCATTTTTGGTGAATCACACGGTAAAGGAGTGGGGGTGGTTATAGATGGTTGTCCAGCCGGTTTATCAATAAAATCAGAAGATTTTCAACATGATATTAATCGTAGAAAATCGGGAAAAATTGGTACTACCGAAAGAGTTGAAACTGATGAAACTAACATATTAAGTGGTGTATACAATGGATATTCTACAGGTTCGCCAATTAGTTTGTATTTTGAAAATAAGGATGTTAAATCATCAGATTACGAAAAAACTAAAGACATTCCTCGTCCTGGACATGCCGATTTTGTAGCTCAAAAAAAATGGAATGGATTTCATGATATGCGAGGAGGTGGTCATTTCTCGGGTAGATTAACGCTTCCTTTGGTTGCGGCAGGTGTAATTGCAAAAAAAATAATCAGTCCAATTGAGGTGTCTTCAAAAATCGTGGAAATTGGAGGCGAAATAGATATTGAAGGAGCCATTGAAAAAGCAATTAAAAATAATGATTCCATTGGCGGAATTGTCGAATGTACCGCTACTAATATGCCTATTGGCATAGGTGAACCTTTTTTTAATTCGATTGAATCACTAATTAGTCATTTGGTTTTTTCAATCCCAGCCATTAAAGGAATTGAATTTGGAAATGGCTTTGATGCTGCTAAATTGACAGGTTCTGTAAATAATGATTTTTATATTTCGGAGGATGGTAAAACTTCGACGAATAATTCGGGCGGAATAAACGGTGGTATTTCAAACGGAAATGATCTTATTTTTCGAGTTGCTATTAAACCAACATCGAGTACTCCAAAAACTCAACAATCCTTTAATTTTTATAAAAACGAAGTGGTTGATTTTACAATTAATGGACGACATGATTTGTGCATTGCATTAAGAATGCCTGTTATTTTGGAAGCTGTTACTGCAATTGTTTTGGCTGATTTGATGATGTATGACAAAACAACTAATTTGTGATTTTAATTATTGAAAAAACAATTTTGTTTTTTGTAATAAATACCGAGCATTTTATCTTAATCGACTATTAATATGAAGAAAATATTTGTTTCAATCCTGTTTTTCATAAGTTTTGGGAATTTAATGTCCCAAAACAATAATGGAGGTTTTTTTAAATTTGATAAATATAAAACTTCTTTAAAAAATCAATATCAAAATATTGTACAAAAAGACATTAAAGCAGTGCGATTGTCTGTCCGCATTTTATCAGATACCATTACCAACAATAAATTTCTCTTTTATCCAAATCAACAAAGTGGTAATCGCATCGGATTATTTGATTTAATTATTTGGGCAATAAATAATAATAATCTGAAAATATATACTCCAAAAGTACCTAATTTTGAAAAACAAATTTCCATAGATAGTGTATACGAGGTAGTTAGGCGATCGAATAGGTACGAAACGTATTATTATGAACAACAATCGTTTGACTCCATTAAAACGTTTACATTAAATAGTTCATCCATTAAAAAGTTTTACCTTCTCGAATCAACTATCATTGGTAATGACGATAGCATTATAACCACCAGACCACTGGGTTTATGTCCGATATTTAATGATACTTTATCCATTTTTGAAAGTGAAAAAATTGAATATAGTATTTGGGAAAGAGCCCTTTTTTGGGTGTATTTTCCAGATATAATGCCCGTTTTAGCAAACCATTTTCCAGAAACAGAAATAAATGGAATAAATAATACGTTAGATTTTTTTCTTAAAAGTTATTATCAAGGGGAACTTGACAAATATCAACATTTCGATTATAGTAAAATGGATATTGATGTATCATTAGAAGCAAAAGGTGTTAATAAAGATGGGTATAATATCGATTGGATTTATAATAGTACCAATGATGGAATGTATGTAAACCCGTATGATAAGAAATTTCAGGGAAATCCTGAAATTAAAAGTACCATGCCCATATTTGATAATAAAGATCAACCTCTCACAATTTCCGAAATTCATTCTGCAAAATATGTTTACAAAACTGTTGACTTAAGAAATATTGAGAATTATCCCCTTCATTTTCCTTACGAATCAAATTTTGGTCAATCCAGTTTAATTGATATACTATTAAATGGTGTTCAAAATAAAACAATTAATGCATATAAAAATTCTGATTCCTATCAACCAATTCAATTATCCGAATTAGATGAAGTAATGAAAAATTCATTATTAGTTCCTATAATCGACTACGATGGAAACATGTTTTATGATTCTGTTATAATTGAAAAAATTCCAAATTATGATGTTTGCAAATATTTACTTAAAGAAGTTGAGTTTTATGATATTGCTGGCAAGTTGATTGGTTCAAAAATAATTGGAATTTCACCAATAGTTAAACATGTCTCCACCCAAAAAGCGTATTATAATTATGCTGAACCAGCTTATCAACCAGTTTTTTTTGTCTCTTTTGCTGACTCAGCTGTTAGAAATTTATTAAATCAAAATTTCACATATCGTTTTTCAAAAAATGACAATAGTACCTTTTATTCTTTTTTCAAAGATAATAAATACAAAACCGATACTACAAATTGGACGGTAGATGCTAGTATATATACAGCATTATGGGAACTAAAGTTAAGTCCAGTGAATTTTTTGTTTCCTTTTAAATCAAAAAAGAATCAAATTTTTGAAAATATTTCTGAAAAAAAAACAATAGATTCAACTTTCATGTTTTCAGAAATTGCTTGTGCAAAATATAAGACAATTTCGATACATATAGACGATCCAAATAATGCTTCACTTAAACAATCCATGACCAGTAATATCAATCCAAATTGTTTTATCGAACTTATTATGGATGCAATTAATAAGGGAGAGATTACGGCATATTCAAATAATAAAGCGATAAGCTATTCAAAAGCGGTTGAATTAATTTCTTTTTATACAGAACATTTTTTTTATGATGATTCCGATATTCCAAAAGCAGATACAGTGTTAATTTATAATCCAAAATCAACCGTTACAATGTACGATATTAAATTAGCTGTATTTTATAATTCACAAGGGAAAGAAATTGGTTCAAAGGTTCTTGGTTTTTATCCGATTAACCAATATAATCGATCCGAAATAAGTGGCTGTGGGATGATTTTTCAAGAGGATATTAATGAACCAGCTTTTTATATCCCTTTTGATACTTCAACAGAAAAATTTTTAAGTAAGCATTATGCTTACGAATTTAAAAATGGGATTAAAATTTCCTATTTATCCTATTTTAAACAAAAATTATATACTGTAAAATCCGATTCTTTTCAAGCTGTTGGAATAGAACATTCTCTTAAAGAATGCGGTGTAAATAAGCCGTTTATCATTAAATCATCAAACAATGTTCAAAATAGCAGCTATGATAGACTTATTCCTATTGCAACTAATGTTACTCCAAAACTGATTTTCAGAGAATTGCTTAACGATACTTTGAATTACAAATACTTCTATTCATTTAGTGAATTAAATGGTCTTCAAAATTTTTCAGATTTTTTGTTTTCCTGCATTGAAACCGAAAAAGTTATCTCTTATGAGTATAATGAGGAAGGTGATTTTGTGAGCAATATAAGTAAAAGTGACATTAAAGAAAAAATTTTAAACCAAAGAAAACAGATTCTATTTATTCAAAATACATACGACTCATTAACCTATCCTGATTCCGTTTTATATAATCTGAATTTGGTTGTAAAGTACATTTTAAAAGAATTGCAGATTGGCGATACCTCGATTGTTTTAGGAATTTGCCCAGTAATGGAATACGAAGCCGAGCCTGGTTATTTTGTTCAATCGGAACTGTTTTGGGCTTCGTTCAACAAGGATTTCAGGACTTTAATGGGTAATACGGAAGTCGTTAGGTTACATTGTGAGCCGTTAAAAACTTTTTGGGATTGTTTCCAAAACCATTCGTATCATGGAAATATAATTTCCGAAAAAACAATTTCGGTACAAGATGCTGAAAAATTAATTAATGATTTAAAATGACAAAATCTATAACGTATAATATTATGGAAATCAGTATTTTTACTAACAAATCAATTGTTCCTTCTGATGAAGATTTAACGCCTGCTTTAAATGAAACAGCTCAATTTTGGTTTGATTTTAAACAGCTTGTTTATGAGTTATATCCAAAAGCCATCGAAGAGTGGAACTATTCAAAATATGGCTGGAGTTTCAGAATAAAAGACAAAAAAAGAGCGATAATTTATCTTTTACCACGAGATAAATTTTTTAAAGTAGCTTTTGTTTTTGGACAAAAAGCATACACCAAAATTTTAGAAAGTGATGTTTCTGAACATATTAAAAATGAACTTCAACAAGCAAAAGTTTATGCCGAAGGTCGTGGAATTAGAATTGATGTAAAGGATAACTCATTTGTTAAGGATGTAATTCAACTTATTAAAATTAAAATTGAAAACTAAAATTTGTAGATATAAAAATAAAAGCGAAATCGATATTTTATCAATTACGCTTTTATTTTGTTGTCCGACTAGGGCTTGAACCTAGACTCTACTGATCCAGAATCAGTCGTGTTGCCAATTACACCATCGGACAATGGTGGTGCAAAGGTAGAATAATTTGAATTAGTTGTAGTGTTTTTATGAAAAAAAATCCCATTTCTGGGACTTTTTTTATTAGTTGTTTCTTATTGGCAAGAAGGAATACTTTTTAGAATAATCCATCATCTGTTTTGTATAGTCGTCTGGATATTCGATTTTGATGTCGGTAATTTTTCCGTCTTTTTCAACAGGAACATACACTGGATTCATAAAACCGCCATAAGGAGCAACTTTTAGTTTTTCGTAGCGTTGAAGAATTTCCGTATGAAGCGTTTGATCTACTTTTATAGCGTAAGTTTCAACTAATAATTTACCTGCTTTAAAATCACCTGTCGATTTAATTCGTTGAACTTCTTTTAATAGTTCACCAAACAAAGTTCGTAGTTTTTCATAATCGTTGATGACAAAAAATGTTTTTCCATCTTTAGTTTTCTTTTCGATTACATTTTCGGCTTTTCCTTTTTCGTAGCACCAGTTTGAAATTAACGCACGGTTACGCATATGAGCTTGTTCGATGTTCTTACCAGGTTCAATTCGTGTTAATTGCATCATTAATCCATTACGGATAAATTTATCGTATGCAGCCTTGGCAACATCTAAAGTTTCCATTAAATCGATTTCGACCATTTTTTTATCCATCATAAAATAGAGGGCAAATAAATCGGCACGAGTTTCTTCCAATGCTGAACTGTAATTTTTAAGCGCGTCGTCGGAAACTCCTGGTAACACTTGTCCTGAGCCATGACCTAAACATTCGTGCATGTCGGTGTGAAGGTTGTCCCCTAACGAACCATATTTTTTAGTGCGTTCAATTTCTTCCTTCGAATAACAGAATTCTTCCAAAACACCATTTCCTAAAGCTGCTTGTTCGTATGCGTAGGTGATGTTTTCCATAGTAACTGATTTGGAACCGTGGTCTTTACGAATCCAATTGGCATTTGGTAAATTAATTCCGATAGGAGTGGTTGGGTAACATTCGCCACCTAATTGAGCAACAGTAATTACTTTTGCACTTACACCTTTAACCACTTTTTTCTTGAATTTTGAATCAACAGGCGAATTATCCTCAAACCATTGGGCATTATCGCTAATTATTTTGGTGCGTTTTGTGGCTTCAATGTTTTTGAAATTAACTACTGCTTCCCATGTAGCTTTCATGCTCAAAGGGTCTTCGTAATTTTCGATAAAGCCATTCACGTAATCAATGTGTGATTCTGTGTCTTCAACCCATAGTACATTATAAGCATCCCAAGTTTTTAAATCACCGGATTTATAATACTCAATCAATTTTTGAATATGAGCTTTTTGTTTATCGTTTTCGGCAACACTAGCTGCCTTTTCGAGCCAGTAATTTATTTTCACAATAGCTTCGGAGTATAATCCACCTTCGCGATAAACAAGCTCTGTAATTTTGCCGTCTTGTTTTATTACTTTTGAGTTTAAACCCAACGAAATAGGAGTGGTGTCTTTTGGATTTCTGAATTTTTTGTAATATGCTTCTACCTCTTTTTGAGTAACACCCTCATAAAAGTTTACCGCCGATGTTGCAATTAAATCTACATTAGCAGCTTGGTTAACTTTTTTAGGTGCAATATTTGGGTCGAAAATTAAAGGGGTAACTCGTGCTATAAATGCATCAATATTTTCACCTTCCAACAAATTAAATTTTGCGCCCTTCGAATTTTTTATTAATTCGGCAAAATATTCTTGACTGATTTCAGGAAAGAATTTTTCGCTTGAATAATGGTGATGAATACCATTAGAAAACCATACACGTTTAAGGTAAACTGTAAAATTTTCATAATCCTTAGTTTTTTTGTCGCCTGTGAAGTTTTGAGCAATTTGCTCCAGCGTATTGCGAATCAATAAGTTGTATTTGTAATTCTGGTCGAAAATAATGTCTCTTCCACATAGAGCAGCTTCGCTTAGATAATAAATAAGTTCTTTTTGTTTTAATGAAAGTTCTTCAAATCCAGGAACTTGATACCGAATAATTTTTAAATCGGCAAATTGTTCTACTAAAAATTTGAAATCCTCTTTTTTCGGGGTTTCTTTGTTTTCCTCTTTTGCTTTTGGCTTACATGAAGCTAATACAGCAATCGAAATCATCATCATGATAAAAGTTTTTCTGTACATATTTTATTCAATTTTTTGGTTTTTAATGTAAGGGACAAATTTAATGAAAAAAATCAAAGAGGTTTAAATTATAAAAATTATTGCCACAAAGTCACCAAGACACTTTGGTTCACAAAGTTTTATTCGTGCATTCGTGGCTATTTTCTGATGCAATGATTGTTGCCAATTAATAAAACTTGGATTTTTGTATGATAGTTACACTATGTTACACAGAGTACACACAGAGTTTCACTGTGTTTTTTCTTTATGATACACTGAGAAACACTGTGACATTGCGAAGCAATCTGTGCAACACTGTGTAATTTTCTGCCACAAAGTCACCAAGACACCAAGATTCACGAATTTTTTAAAGAGTTTACAGAAGAATATTTAATGTCGTGAAATTTTGAAAGCAAATTAAAGCATAGACGAATAGCAATCTAATATTGACTAATTTGAAATTGAACAATTCGCAATTCGTAATTGATAGATTCGTAATTGACTAATATAATTCTATAAATTCAAAACTATTTCCGGTGTACACCATGAATTTCAAAAAATCATTCAGTTCAAAAATTAACGATGCGGTATTAATATTCGGATGAAAACTAATTTTTTCAGATTTTAAAAGATTTTTGTCAAAAAAAACATGAACATGATTGTCTATATCATTAATTAACCCGAGAGGTGAAACTGAACCAGGCGCTAATTTTAAATGATACATCAAGCGTTTATCCGATGCAAATGTTAGTTTTCCCTGTTTTAATCGTTTTTCTAAATCCGAAATTCTCAATTGTTGTTTACAGTCTAAAATTACCAAATAATGCCTATTTCCCTTGTGATTTCGAAAAAAAATATTTTTACAGTGGGTGGCATCATGTCCTTCCCAATACTTCATGGCAATTTCGATGGTAGGAGCTGGTGGATGTTCAATGTATTCGAAAGGAATTTGAAGCTGAGCAAGTATTTCATATAGTTTTGGGTCACCATTCATGAATAAAATATTTATAAAATTTCCTCTAAATAATTTTTTATACTTTTTAAAAACCAGTTTTTCACTTGGGGAATTTGATTGGCAAATTTATCGAAATAATTTTCTATTTTAACTAATTGATAATCATGAGAGATACTCATTCCAGTTTGAAATTTTTCTTTTAATAATAACTTTAAATATTCTTCACTTTCCTGAATTGTAAAAATTACAGTGTTGTTTTTCATTTGTGCTGATGAAAAAATGCTCGTTTTTAAGGCAATATAGTTTTTTTTAAAAAGATAATTAATACCATCTTTGCTAAAACATTCAAATGAATAATCCAAATTGTGAGGCTCGGGATAACAAACTACAAAGGTGCTTCCATTTTTTGTAATTATCCATGTCTCAGATTCGTTAAACCGCTGAATATGACGCAAATTACCATCTGAAAATATTCGGGTAGTACGACTAACTTTCCATACTCCTTCAATTGCATCAAGATTTAAAATGTTCTTTTTAAAGTACAAATTGTACTCTTCCATTGATTTATTGCATTGTGCAAAAGCTAATTGATGAGTTAACCCCAATACAAAAAATACAATTAAAATTTTAGAAATATTAGTTATACTCATCAATGTTAATTTGATGGAATAAAATTATAAAACATTTTCGTATTAGTTAATATGTTTTTATAAGTAAATTGATGAATTAGCTAAAAATCAGGTTGAATAACCAAATTTTGTAGTTAAACCATTAATCAAGCATGTTGTATTAAAATGCTTTTCAACTGTTCTTTGCTATGTACTCCCGAATTTCGCCAAACCATGTTGCCATTTTTAAAAATTGCTAAGGTTGGAACACCTTGAATTTGATACATTTGAGCAATTTGAGGATTTTTATCTACATCGATTTTAATTACCTTTATTCTATCGCCCATTTCCGATGATATTTGTTCTAAAATTGGGGCTTGTATCTTACAAGGTTGACACCAAGTAGCAAAAAAATCAACCAAAACCGGCTTGTCGCTTTGAATTAAATCCTGAAAATTTCCTTTCATAGTATTTATTTTTATCCGAAAACCAATAGAAATATATTTTGTTCAAAAATGCTAATAAATATGATGAATTGAAATTATGCAAATTTTTTTAGAAGAATATGTTAACTTTTGTTGTATGTTTGTAATAATAAATGTTTATTTAACATCAAAATAATGCCAATAAATAAAAATGCCTTTATTCGATTTCAAATTTTAGATAAATGTTTTCGGAATACCATGAAAGAATATTCCATGGATGAGCTAATATACGCTGTTGATGAAATGATGGGTGAGATAGATAGCAATTACCGTGGGATTAGCCGTAAACAAATTTATTCAGATATAAATTTTATGGAAAGTGAAATGGGGTGGGAAGTTGATTTGGATAAAAATAGAAAAAATAAAAAAGTGTATTATCGTTATTCAGACCCTGATTTTTCAATTAACTCAGCTTCACTGCGTGAACATGAAATTGATTTAATTTTTGAGGCATTAAATTTTTTAACACGGTTTAAAGAACTGCCAGAATATCAAAATATACATGATATTGCTCAAAAACTTGGATGTAGAAAACAAAAACTATTTTCCGAACCGTTTATTATTTTCGACCATAATCCTTATTTGCATGGTTTGGAAAACTTTTCACGCTTATTTTTTGCAATTAAGAATCATGAGTGTATTGAAGTTCATTATCAAAATTTTCATGAATCACCTAAAAGGCAGATTGTTAGCCCATATTTTTTGAAAGAGTATAATTTAAGATGGTTTTTGGTTGGCTTTTCACATCCCAAAAATGCGATACGATTATATGCTCTGGATAGAATCATTTGTATAAATAAAACAACTCAAGAATTTTTATGTGAATATAAGCCGGATACTACTGAATACTTTGATGATGTAATTGGTGTTACTTGCTTGCAAGAGTTTGAAATTGAAACCTTTGAGTTGAAAATTAATAAAAAATCGTATCATTATGTATTAACAAAGCCCATACACCATTCGCAAAGAGTAATTGAAAAAAATGATGAGTTTGTGAAAATATCGGTTAATCTTAAGTACAATTATGAATTTCAAAAATTGGTGATGTCATTAGGCGATGCTGTTGAAGTGCTTAAACCAATTTGGTTTAGAAATAAAATTAGGGAAACCCTATTTAATTTAGTTGACATCTATAAATAAATTCTTTTTTATTAACTGTGAAGATACACTTCACATATGCAAATTATTTTTGCATTATGTTAATAACTTTTTAACTATCAAGATTTGAATTGCTTGTTAAATAAAAAAATAGATGTAACTTGTGCTTTTGAAAATATTTTTTTTTAAATTTTCATTACATGAAGAAAATCAGGGTTTTAAAGATTGAATTTGAAAATGAGGTACAGGTGTATGAAATTCCTGCTTTTCGTGCTGCAGTAATTGAGCAAACTGGACGTAAATTTGATTTATTTCACAACCATGCTGATGATAAATCAATTTATCGTTATCCATTGATTCAATATAAGCGAATTTTTAAGCATCCGGCCATTATTTGTATTGATGAAGGGGTTGATCATTTGCATCATTTTTTTGAAAATAAGGGTCAAATAATTATGTTGGGCGACAAGGAGTATGAGTTGAAGGTGGGCAATTTGAATTTGAATCAGTTTACGATGCAGGTTTGGGAAACGATGTTTTACTATACCATAGAGAATTGGATTGCATTGAATGAAGAAAATTATGTCAAGTATCGAGGTTTGGAATCGATGAAAGAGCAGTTGGATTTTTTAGAAAAGACATTGACTGCCAATATTTTGGCTTTTGCCAAAGGCATTGAGTGGAATGTTGAAAAAGAGATTCAGGTGAATATTTTGTCTATGGATGAATCAAGGATTATTAAAGTAAAGAACAATCGTTTTTCGGCGTTTAACGCTACGTTTAAAACCAATGTCTTTTTGCCCAATTTTATAGGTTTAGGCAAATCGGTGAGCAAAGGTTTTGGCATAGTGAAGCAAAAAAAGAGAGAAAATAATGAAAAAAATATAAGTTATGGCAGATGAAAAATGCTTTATAAAGTATTTAGCTTAAGAAATCAAATACAATAAAGAATTAATGAGAAGTAAAAATATAACAATTCTAAATGATATTCGTACCATAATTCTTGATACTCGTAAATATGTATCAAGAAATGTTAATTATGCTCAAATAGTTTCAAACTGGCTGGTTGGGATGCGAATAGTTATGGATGAGCAAGGAGGACAATTTACTGCTGAATATGGAAAAAAACAGATTAAGTATCTATCCGAACATCTTACAAGAGAATTTGGCACTGGTTATTCAAGCACAAATTTGTGGTATTTCAGACAGTTTTATTTACAATATTCAATTCCTCACGCGGTGAGTGGATATTTGAGTATCGATATTTTTTCAATAACCCACGCAGTGAGTGGAGAATCTTATAATGAGCTTTTATTAGAAAAATATATCACGTCTTTAAACGGACAAAATCACCCGTTGAGTGAGATTCTTAAACTGAATTTGAATTGGACTCATCACCGAATATTACTTAAAGTCGAAGACACACAAACTCGACAGTTTTATTTGCACGAAGCAAGCGAAAATAACTGGGGTACAAGAGCCTTACAGAGACAAGTGAATTCTCTTTATTACGAGAGGCTATTGTCATCGCAGAATAAGGACATAGTTAAAAACGAAGCAAGAGAAAAAACGAAATCTTTAGTTGCAGAGGATGTTTTAAAAGATCCAATAGTGTTAGAGTTTTTACAATTGAAAGATAATAAAACTTACCTTGAATCAGAATTTGAACAAGCGATTTTAGATCATTTAAGTGATTTCCTATTGGAACTGGGAAAAGGATTTGCATTTGTTGCACGACAAAAGCGAATCAGAACTGAAACAAAAGAGTATGCAGTAGATTTGGTCTTCTACAATTTTATACTTAAATGCTTTGTGCTTATTGACTTAAAAACTCGAGAATTGCAGCATGGCGATATTGGACAAATAGATATGTATGTGAGATATTTTGAGGATAAAGTTAAAAGTGCAGATGATAATCCAACAATTGGAATAATAATGGCTACTGAAAAAGATGAAACAGTTGTAAAATACTCTATTCTTAATGATAGTAAAAATTTGTTTGCTACAAAATATAAGCTTTACATGCCAAGTATTGCTGAGTTAAAAGAAGAAATAGATAAATCAAAGTTTAATTATAATTTAATGAAATAATTTTAACAAAAAACCTAATAGCGAGGCATTTACAATAAAGTTTAGCAAAGAGAGAAAAGAAAAAAATATTATAAAAATAGAAAATGAATATTATGGCAGATAAAAAATACCTATACGGAGCCGCAGTTCAAGGAATACAAGGCTTCATTTTCGGGACGAATAAGTTGAAGGAGATAGTGGATAAGTTTACAATAATATTATAATATGAAAACAAGCAGAGAAATTTTATTTTTAGGGGCATTGTTGCATGATATTGGAA
>CAZFPO010000088.1:0-12345 GCA_964521105.1 uncultured Lentimicrobiaceae bacterium
AGTAGTTTTGCAAAAAAAACATTATGATAAAATCAATGACCGGTTTTGGTCGAGAAAACTATATCTACAATAATAAAACTGTAACCATCGAAATTCGAACATTAAACAGCAAGTATTTCGACCTGAACCTAAAGCTCCCAAGTTTTATTCGCGAAAAAGAGACCGAAATTCGCAATATTCTTTCGACAGAACTAGAACGAGGAAAAATAGAAGTGTATGTTTCATTCGAAACGGGTCAAGCATCAAGCACCATTATTAATGAAACGGTTTTTGAATCGCATTATAAAGAGCTTCTAACCCTATCGGAAAAGATGAATAAAACGGTTGAGCCGGATATTTTTAGTTTGGTTATGCGATTACCAGATATTTATAACAAGGAACAAGAAAACATTAAAGACGAAGAGTGGCAAAGTTTTGAGCTAAGTTTAATAAAATCTTGTGAAAAAGTAAATGAATTCCGTTTGTCGGAAGGTGCCATTTTAAAGCAAAAAATTGAAGCCAATATTTTAAACATACGCAATCTTTTAGAAGCAATTACACCCTTTGAGGAAAGTAGAATTACTTCGATTCGCGAAAGAATTTTAAAAAATATCGACAATTATTTTAACGAATCAAATTCGGATAAGAATCGTTTTGAGCAAGAAATAATTTATTACATTGAAAAACTAGACATTACCGAAGAAAAGGTAAGATTATTAAAACACCTTAATTTTTTTGCTGAAAGCATTAATGAGTCAAAATCGAATGGAAAAAAATTAGGGTTTGTAGCCCAAGAAATTGGTCGCGAAATAAACACCATTGGTTCCAAAGCAAACCATTTCGAGATTCAGCAAATTGTGGTAAACATGAAAGATGAACTTGAACAAATTAAAGAACAATTAGGTAATATTTTATAATTTAAAATCATGCAACTTTATCCTTTAAAATTTGCACCTCTTTATTTTGATAAAATTTGGGGCGGCAATAAATTAAAAGACCTATTTAAACGAACAGAAATTAAGTCAGACAAATGTGGTGAGTCGTGGGAGATATCGGGCGTTGAAAATCATGAAAGTATCGTTGTTAATGGTTTTTTAGCCGGCAACACCTTAAACGAGTTAATTGAAATTTACATGGACGAATTACTTGGCTCGCATGTATATGAGCTATTTGGCAACCAATTTCCTCTACTCTTTAAATTTATCGATGCTAATGATTATTTGTCTGTGCAAGTTCATCCAAACGATGATTTAGCCTTCGACCGACATAAAAGTTATGGTAAAACCGAGATGTGGTATATCATAAATGCTGAAAAAAACGCTTCAATAATTAACGGATTTAACAGAACAATTACCAAAGAGGACTATTTAGCACTTCTTTCTCAAAAAAAAATCACAGATGTTTTAAATATTGTCCCCGTAAGAGCCAACGATTCCATTTTTATTCCGGCAGGCAGAGTACACGCCATTGGACCAGGTAATTTTTTGGCTGAAATTCAACAAACTTCGGATATTACTTATCGAATATACGATTGGGACAGAACGGATACGGAGGGAAAGCCACGCGAATTACATACTGAACAAGCTTTAGATGCCATCGATTTTTTGGCAACTACCGAAACAAAAATCAAATATAAAACAGAGCCTAACAAAACTTCAAATATTACAAATTGTCCATATTTTTCGTGCAACGTTTTACAATTTAATCAAACCGTTGAAAAAGTTTATGTAGGCATCGACTCCTTTGTGGTGTATATGGTTGTTGAGGGTGCTTGTGCTTTACATTGTAACGAACAGTCCGAAATTTTAAATGTTGGCGACACTATTCTGATACCTGCTTCGATAGAAGAAATCACTCTTGAACCAATTACGTCCTCTAAAGTTTTAGAAATTTACATTCCTTAAAAAAATCTATGAACCTTCCCCATATTGAAATGGACGACTTTGACTACAGTCTTCCGGATAAAAAAATTGCACTATTCCCAGCCGATATTCGTTCCTCATCGAAACTTCTTTTTTATAACAAAGGCATATTATCCGATCATATTTTTTCGGATATTTCGAGTCTTCTTCCGCAGAAGAGTTTTTTGATTTTCAACAACACAAAGGTAATTCCTGCTCGTTTAGTTTTTTTTAAAGAAAACGGAACTCGCATTGAAATTTTTTGTTTGGAACCTTTGGATGAAAATGGAGCATTTCAAAAAGCACTAAAACTTACTAAAACGGCTAATTGGAAATGTTTAGTTGGAAATTTAAAAAGATGGAAAGAGCCAATTTCGATGAAAATCCCTTATCTGGATTCAACCATTACATTAACCGCTAATTTACTTGAACGAACAGACGAAACCGTTACCGTTAATTTTAATTGGAATCCCGAAAATTTAGATTTTGCAACAGTTTTGCAATACGCTGGAAAAATTCCACTACCTCCATACATTAAACGCGACAATGTGCTTTCTGACAACGATCGTTATCAAACGGTTTATGCTATACATAAAGGTTCCGTAGCAGCACCCACAGCTGGTCTCCATTTTACACCAGATGTATTAAATGATTTGACTAAAAAAAATGTGTTAATGGATTTTATCACCTTGCATGTTGGAGCTGGAACGTTTAAACCAGTTTCATCAAACACTGCTCGGGAACATACAATGCATCATGAAACAATTATTTTAGGAAAAAAGCTGTTGTTAAATTTATTAGAAAATACCGATAAAACATTGTTTTCAGTTGGAACTACTACTGCCCGTTCCATCGAAAGTTTGTACTGGTTAGCTTTAAAAAACTTCCGAAATAAAACGCATAATGATTTCAATCTTAATCAATGGGAAGACTATACACTAGATGATTCGGATTTTACTTTTGAAAACGCATTACATTTTTTAATTGATATTTTAGACAAATCAAATAGCGATGAAATTATTGCTCAAACGTCATTAATGATGACACCTGGATATAAACATAAAGCAATAAAAGGTATAATAACAAATTTTCATCAACCACGAAGCACCTTATTATTGCTTTTAGCATCGTTTATCGGCAACAACTGGAAATCGATGTACAAACATGCCTTACATAACAATTACCGTTTTTTAAGCTATGGCGATTCTACGCTGATAATACCGTAAAATCATACTTCCAGTATGTCAACTGCTTTTTCTATAAATTTTGAAAGGAATCCGTTCCTTCAATTCTTTCAAATTCGCTATCGAATGGAGAATTTAAATACGGAATTATAGCAGGGTCGTGGTTAGCGATGATGTTTAAGTCGAAAATTTTTCCATTATCTTCATCATCAGCATATTCTTGCGTTTCGGTTCCAGCAAGCAAACGCCAACCGCTATCATTTTCTTTATCCCCTTCCTCGCGATACATATAGCCAACTTTTGCTCCTTCGAGGGTGATTTTATTGGATACAATGCAAAAACCCATTGGTTTAATGCGTTGCGGTATATTGTCTATTGGAATGATTATTTTGTCTTCGTGCATAATCTGTTTTTTATCAATAATTTTTAATAAAAGTACAAAAAAAACACACTCCGTTTGGAATGTGTTTTTATAGCGTTATTTCTGGTTACGAGAAAATACGATTAGTAATTTCTTTGACCGTAGTTTCTATTTCCGCCTCTGTCACCACCTCTATCGCCGCCTCTTTGGAAACCGCCTCTAGATTCTTTTTTTTCTTCAGCTTTGTTAACTACGATGGCACGACCATTTACTTCAGCGCCGTTTAATTCGTCAATAGCTTGTTGAGCTTGAGCATCGTCAGACATTTCAACAAATCCAAAACCTTTACTACGTCCTGAAAATTTGTCTTTAATAATTTTGGCGTCAGTAACTTCGCCGTACTCTTCAAATAATTCCTTTAAATCACCATCCTGCATGCTAAAAGGAAGACTTCCACAAAAAATGTTCATAATAAAATTTATAATTAATTCATATTTACTGCACAAATGTACACTTTATTATTTTGCAAAACCAAATTTATTTTTATTTATTCAAAAATAATTTTAAAAACATCTGTTTTAATCACAAAACTGTTAATAATCAGTCGTTTTATTATGTTTTTTTTAATTAAAACCTGTTTTTATAATTTTATTGGAAAATAGCTTTGTTCAATTTTTGAAAACAAGTCGTGTGGCTTTAGAATTCTCCAATCAATCCACTTTTCGTCTTCCTCAAATTGAATATAATAGTTAATATGAGCTTTTTTAAATTCTCGAACAACGTGCTCAAGAAAACCTATTGCAACAATCCAACCCTTATCGATATCATCCAACCATTCCTGATAGTAATCATCATCTGAATAGTGAAAATTCAACACGTTTTCGCCAATTAATATAAATTTTGTAATTCCTTTATCCACTAATAACTCTATTACATCTCGCTTTAAATACATAATATCATTGTACAAACAGTCGTTCCATTCGCCAATAAATTCAATCACACAAAACCTCAACTCATAATCGGCAAACAAAATTTTCAAATATAATGTCCGTGAACCAAAAAAGTCCCACTGTGGATGAATATAATAGTTGTAAATAGTATTTGAAAAATATATTTCACTATACGATTTTTGATAAAATGGAGAGTTTATATCTTCCTCTGAGGCATAATAATCTCTCCAATTCCAAAAAGGCTCAATATTATGCATTTTACTAAAAATTTATTGAAACTTCGGTGGTATCAAATGCATTACAAAAAACATTTTGACTATATGTTTGGATAACATTATCTTTTTTAACAACCCATGATACTTTAGCCGTAGCATTTCCCTTTAGCTTACAAACAAGAATGTTTGAGTATAGCATTCCATTTCCGACAATTGAAGAATTATTGCAACAATCGAAGCAATTTATGGTTTCGTTGTTGTCGTATTTATATGAAATTTGGTCGTTTTCATCGTACGGATTAATATTATTTACCACAATTTTAATCCAAGCTACTGGGTGCATTGTTAGGTTTTTATTCACTTCGGCTCCCGACGGAATTTCGCTTGCCAGATACTCAAATGAATTATCGAAATAATTTTGTTTAAACAGCTTAATTTTATATTTGTCTACAACTTTCCAATCGGTTATAATTTCGTAGTTGCCTATTGAGTTAGTATTTGCCGAGGCAATATCTGAAAATCCTGAAGAATAGGAGCCTCCTTCGAGCAAAGTGCCTTGAAGGTTAACTTTTACTCCCGATACTTTGTTACCAGAAGCATCGGCTACATATCCCCAAACTTTTATTTTTTTTTCTTCCTTTTTACACGATGTTTCCAATAAAAGAACACTAATTAAAAACATCATGATTCCATAATAAAACGCTTTATTTGTTATCTGTTTTTTCATAATAATAAGGATTTTCTTAGGTTATTATGGAATTATTTTAATATTAATTAGCATTTTTTAAAAACTAAACGCTAACCCAACTTGAAAGTTTAATAATCGAAATTGTTGTAATAATTCTTCGGTTTTAGATTCGGGCAAAGTCCATTCTCTATTGTACTTAACTCTCATATATTGCCATTCAAAACCCGCTTTTGCTTCAATATTTGAATGAAGTGCATACAAAAATTGGAATAAAAAACCAGCCGACCAGCCCACTTTTAACGAAGACGTGTTTGAATACGAGTAATCTTTTCGCACATAGCCCAAACTTGGAACAAGAAGCGTGTCAAAATACATAGCGGTAGTTTTTGGAACACTTGTAACTACCATTCCAGCGTTTGTAATTATTTGTGCACTAACCCGTTGTTGTAATGTAAAGTTAAATAAACCCGAAGCCATTATTGAAGTAATAGCCCATGGTGGAGTAGAAACACCATCTGGGTATTTAAATCGTTGAGAATAGGCACTTTTATTAACCGGTAAAATTGATTGACTAATATATAAACCCGCACCAAGTGTAGGCTGTCCTTTAAATAAAAGGTGTTCGTAAAGATGACCAGTATAACCCATTGTGGTATTTTGTTCAAACTTTAAATCCATTCCAGGATTTGCAATTCCAAAACCAAAACCTATGTTTATTAGTTTATCTTGTATACCACGAGGAAGTGTGTTTCGACCTCCCTTTCGGGCATTTTTAAAAGGACTTTTTGCAACACTAACCGTTTTAGTAGAATTTTTTTGTCGTCCAGTTACAATTTGTGCTACTAATTGCTGAGTGCAACACAAAAATGTTGATAACAATATAAACACAAAAATTCTATTCATAAATTTTAAACATAGTTTAACGATGCAAAAATACAAATTAAGGACATTTAATTTACAAATTATAATATATTTAACGTTGTGTCGTCGGAAATTGTTTTTTGATTATAGGTAGTCATTGTTTGACCAATTCCAGCAGTTGCAAAACTTAATATTGCTTTTTCGGCTAATTCAATCTGTTTTTTAACTAATATTAATTCATTTTCACTAAAACGGCCAAGAACGTAATCAACTTGTTTTCCTTGTGAGTAATTTTTTCCAATTCCAAAACGTAATCGAGCAAAATTTTGTGTGTTTAATATTTCAATGATGTCATTAATGCCATTATGAGTTCCGCCTCCGCCCTTTGGTTTAATGCGTATTACACCAACGTCTAAATCAATGTCATCAAAAACAACTAAGATGTTTTCGAGTGGAATATTTTCTTTTTCAATCCAATATCTAACTGCCTTTCCACTAAGATTCATGTAAGTAGACGGCTTAATCAAAATAATTTGACGCCCTTTATATTTAACTTCCGAAACTGAAGCAAGTCGGTCGATTGAAAACGTAGCATTATGTTTTGTCGCCAATGCATCTACAATCATAAACCCAATATTATGACGGGTTTCATGATATTCGGCACCGATATTTCCTAGTCCAATAATCAAATATTTCTTCATTTGATTTATTTTGTAAAAAAGGCTGTTTAAAAACAAAATTGTTAATAAACAGCCATTTTTTTATTATCGTGTTTTTATTAGCCTTCAGTAGGAGTTTCTACATTGCGTGTAGCGTCAACAGATACAATAATATTTGCTGGATTTTCGACTAATGAGAATTTTTCCGAAACGATGTCTTTAACGCAAATTGCGTCGCCAATATCTAGTTTACTAATATCAATAGTAAGATAGTCGGGAATATTATTGTATAAACCTTTGGCTTTAATATTTCTAAAGCGTTTAATCAATTTTCCACCACGGATAACACCAGGCGAATTGCCGGTAACTTTTACGGGAATTGAAACAACTATTTGTTTTTCATCATCAATTTCTAAAAAATCAACGTGCACAAGACTATCCGATAGAGGATGAAATTGCGTTGCTTTAACAATCGCCTTAGTTTTGTAATCACCAATAGTTATATCAGCATAATTAACTTCGGGAGTGTACAACAAATCTTTAAATTGTTTTTCGTCAACAGCTATGTGGTATTGTTGTTTGCCACCATATACAACACAAGGAACTAGTCCTTGAGCACGCATTGCTTTTGCATCTTTTTTCCCTACGTTCTCTCTAAGAGAACCGCTCACAGATACAGATTTCATTTAATAAAGGTTTAAATTTATACTAATTTTTATTTTTGAGGTGCAAAGGTACAATAAAAAATGATAGGATAGTATATTTAATAAACTTTTTTAAATTGGGCAGATTCAATGATGTAAATTCAAATCTAATATGCTCGAGAGTTTTTCCCTTCCACATAATTCAAAAATGACTTATTTACCACTTTATTTCCACCTGGGGTGGGATAATTTCCAGTAAAATACCAATCGCCGGTATTATTTGGACAGGATAAATGTAAATCTTCAATAGAATTAAAAACAACCTCGATTGGCACTTCGCAATCTTTTGGAGTAACAAGTTGAGCTATTTTTTTTGATATTTGTTCGGCAGTAAATGGTTTATAAATTTCACGTACATAATTTACCATTTCTTCTTTTGGTGAATTTTCCTGAGCCTTACACTTTTTGTATACTTCGTTGATGATATGGGTTTGTTTTGTCTCTTTTAAAAGTTGAATGGCTGCTTGAAATGCAATAAAATCGTTCATTTTAGCCATATCAATTCCGTAACAATCGGGGTAACGAATTTGAGGAGCAGAAGATGCAATTACAATTTTTTTAGGCGACAGTCGAGACAACATTCTAATAATACTTTGTTTAAGTGTAGTACCACGAACAATTGAATCGTCAAGAACCACCAGATTATCAATATTTTTGCGAACCGTTCCATAGGTAATGTCGTAAACGTGGGCTACCAAATCATCACGCTGTGAATCTTGAGTGATAAAAGTTCTAAGCTTAACATCTTTAACAGCAACCTGATCGATTCGGGGCATAAGCGATAGTATTTCATCGGTTTTTTCGGGAGTTAAACTACCTGCTGTTTCTAATATTCTATCACGTTTTACGATGTTGCAAAAACGCCGCAACTCATCAAACATTCCATAAAATGCAACAATTGCTGTATTTGGGATATACGAAAAAACCGTGTTGTCAAAGTCATATTCAACAGCTTTCAAAACAGCAGGAGTTAAATACGCACCAAGTTTTTTACGTTCTTTATAAATATCAACGTCTGTTCCTCTAGAAAAATAAATTCGCTCGAACGAACATTTTGCCGACTGTTTTTGCGGCACACACTCTTGCATGCTAAACGTGCCATTTTTGCGAATTATAAGTGCATGACCAGGTGTAATTTCCTTAATTTCATCAACTTCAATTTTAAAAGCGGTTTGAATGGCTGGGCGTTCGGAAGCAGCAACTATTACCTCATCGTTTTGATAATAATAGGCAGGTCGTATCCCATTTGGATCGCGTAAAACAAACGAATCGCCATGTCCCAACATGCCGCATATAACATAGCCACCATCCCAGTATTTTGCCGAGCGACTTAAAATAGAACCGATGTCGATTTTTTCACAAATCCTACTTGTTGCTTCTTGTTTCGACAAACCCTCTTTTTTAAAATTTTGATATACACGCTCAACCTCTTCATCTAAAAAACTTCCAATTTTTTCTAAAATAGTAACCGTATCCGAAGTTTCGATGGGATGTTGACCTATTTCAATTAATTTTTGAAATAGCTCATCAACATTAGTCATATTAAAGTTTCCGGCTATTACTAAATTTCGAGTTATCCAGTTGTTTTGACGAATAAACGGGTGAAGATTAGCAATTTCATTTTTCCCGAACGTGCCGTAGCGAAGATGACCCATTAGAAGTTCGGAGGCAAATTCTACATTTTTTTTAAGCCAACACACATCGCTCAAACACAACTCATTAACTCCTTGAATTTTGTTAACGGCATCAAAAATTGGTGCAAAACAGTCTTTAATTGGTGTATTTGAATTTGAACGAATACGGTTTATAAAACGAGTTCCTGGAGGAACGTCCAATTTTATTCCGGCAATTCCAGCTCCATCTTGCCCACGGTTGTGTTGCTTTTCCATCAACAAATACAATTTGTTTACTCCCCAAAATGCACTTCCGTATTTAGCACAGTAATATTCTAATGGTTTTAAGAGCCGAATATGGGCAATACCGCATTCGTGCTTAATTTGATCGCTCATTGTATGTTCCGTTTAAAAGGCAAATTTACAAATAGATTTTGATTTCGGTCGTTTGCTCAAAAATTTTAAAGAAAAATATTCAATTTAGAAGATAGTATCCAATTAACCGATTTATTTTTATTGTTATGAATGTAAATTGGTTATCGAAATGATGGTGGTGTTTATTCAACAAGAGAACAAAAGGAAAGAGATAAAAACAGAACTTACGAGCTTGAAAAGTTAGGGTTTGAATTACTTTTTACAACTGAACAATAGTTATTTTTTTAACACCTTCTCTTAAAAAATCGATGGTAGCTGTTTGTCCTGGAATTAGAGCCGACATACGTGTCATATAATCGTAAATATTGGTAACCGAGTTTCCGTTAATAGCAACGATAATATCTCCTTTTATCAAACCTGCTTGGTCGGCAATTCCACCTTTTCTTACTCCATCAATTCGTAAGCCTTTATTTTCGGAAGTTGAAACATCGGGAATTATACCCAGTGTAACTTTTAATTTTCCGTGCGATCCTTGCGATGGTGGTGCTTCAAGTTCTTGGTATTGCAAAGGCTTTTGTCGGGTTGAAAGAGTTAAAATAATATCATAAACAAAACTTGAAATTTTGGATATAGATGCATAATTAATTTTATCCGGAGTATCAAATGGAGTGTGATAGTCTTCGTGAGCACCCGTGGAAATAAAAAGTACGGGAATTTTGTTTGAATAAAAGGAAGAGTGGTCAGAAGGTCCGTAACCATCGGGGTTTTTCTGAATTAAAAAAAGATATTTTTTATTAATAGCATCCAACATTTCGTTAAACTCAATGGCAGTGCCAGTTCCTCCAATTTGCAGTCGTTTTTCGGGATTCATTCGCCCAACCATATCTAAATTAATCATTGCTTTAATTTTTGAAGCATCGATGAGTTTGTCTTTAAAAAAGAATTTAGATCCCACAATGCCAAGTTCTTCGGCACCAAAGGCAACAAAAATAATGGAGCGTTTAAATTTGATTTTGTTCGTGTTTATTTTGTTTGCAACATCCAACATCAGAGCCACACCTGAAGCATTGTCGTCGGCTCCAAAATGTATGGCGGTAGTGTCGGGCATTCGCGAATTACTGCCAATTCCGCCGAAGCCTAAGTGGTCGTAATGAGCTCCAATGACAATAAATTCATTTTTCAAAACAGGGTCGCTACCGTCAATTATACCAATAATATTTTGGGTATTCGATTTAACAATGTTTAAATCGGCTTCAGCAGCTAATTTTGAAGGAACATAAACGCCAACTTGTTTTAATTCATTAGATAGTTGTTTTTCAACAACTTCAATGTTAATTCCATAATTCCAGAGCATTTTATTAACACATGCTCGCGTAACATTAATTACTGGAATGGGAGCTGTGCCAGCTTGTTGGTCGGTATACAGTGGCATTAATAAGTCTTTTGGTTCTAGTGATTTTGGGGAAACCAGAATAATTCCTTTTGCCCCTTTGTCCTTTGCGGTTGTAATTTTCGACCAATCAGAAGCATAAGCCGCATATTTTGATTTTGGATTTTCAGGGTCGGGAACTCCTCGAATAACAACCACCCACATTCTATTTACTTCAAAAGTTGTTGGATAATCGCACCATTTAAGGCTGTCGGTATTAATGTTAAAGCCATAACCGCCAAAATAAATGTTGGCGTGTAATGCTTCGTTTTTCGAAACGGTTAATGGAATGTAATCCTTGCCAAGAACATACTCTTGATTTAAAAATTTAAGAATATTTTTTTCACCCGTTGTAACAGAAGTAACCACTTTAAATTGTGAAAAACCATCTTCGCCCAAAAGAGTAATGTTAAGTTTTTTAAATTCTTCGCGAATAAAATTTGCTGCTTTAATATCTCCATCTAAACCAGGTTTTCGTCCTTCAAGCGAGTCGCTAGCTAAAACATAAATATATTTTTGAATATTACTTAGTGTTTTAGTTTTCTGAGAAAATAGGCTTAGAGAAAAGCTTAATATGAATAAAAAAGAAAAGTAAAATCGGTTTAATCGAATGTTCATAAATCAAAATTTTTAAAAACAAAAGTACATTCATTTTACGAATAAAACGAATCAAATAAAATTGTTTTTGTTTAAATATTATGTAATTTTTTTTAATTACTTTTGTTACACATTAAAAAACAATAACATGGAACAAACAACAAAACCAAACAACAAGGGTACGGGTTGCCTTGCTGCAACTATGATAGGAGGTGTCCTATTTGTATTATTTTTAATTCTTGGGATATGGATGTGGATATCCTATAATCGCTTGATATCTTCGGAACAAGAAGTAAAAGAAAAATGGGCTCAAGTTGAGAATGGATATCAACGAAGACTTGATTTAATAAAAAATCTTGCAAATACAGTGGATAGATATGCAAAACACGAAAACCAAACCTTAGTTGAAGTACAAGAGGCTCGTTCAAAAGCAACAGCTGTAACAATTAAAACAGATAAAGTAGATGAAAACACCATGCAACAATTTCAGCAACAGCAAAATGGTTTAAGCTCAACATTATCTCGTTTAATGATGGTTTCGGAAAACTATCCTAATCTTAAGGCTGATGCTTTATACATAAAATTGATGTCTGATTTAAAAGAGACAGAGCAAATTATTTTTAACGCACGTGAAACATTTAACGAGGCTGCCAAAAAATATAATAAACGTAGATTAAGTTTCCCTACAAACATTGTTGGAAACATGTTCGATTTTGTTAAGGAATATAATGTTTGGGAACGTAATATCGAAACGTTTACACCTCAAAAAGGCTCGGATAAAGCTCCGGAACTTTTTACAGAAGAAACGGATAAAAAGTAGTTTAGAAAA
>CAZFPO010000089.1:0-12157 GCA_964521105.1 uncultured Lentimicrobiaceae bacterium
AGGTTTGACGAAACAGGTCCATCGCTGCCATAAGGCAACCAAGTATAGATATATCCGGGTGTTCCACCCCATACCAAGGCAACAATTTCGCCCGAGGGATCGCCAGCACACCAAACATCAGTTTTTGATAGTGTTATAAATAATTCTGTATTTTGAGGAATGTCTATCTCTTTAAAGTCCATGCAACCATTAGCATCGGTAACTGTAACACCATAATCGCCGGCACTTACTAAAAACAAGGTATCGCTATTATTGGTTGTAATATTTGTATCTCCAGTCGACCAAATAAAAGTATATGGAGGAGTGGCATTAATAGCGGTAGCAATTAATGCTCCTGAGGTGTCGCCAAAGCAAAAAACGGTAGTTCCCGAGAGAACAACTTCCATGGGTAAGTTTGGAGTTATTGTAATTGGGTCGATAAGTGTATCAAAATTGCCTGCAAGTTGTGGAAACATATCACCGGGTATATTGGGCTTAAATCCGCCAAGTTGCCATGTGTGATTATACCATGTCATAGGCAAATAACCTAAAGGAATCGTAATGTCGATTAGAGGTCCAATTGTAAAGCTTAAATCTATTTCGGGTACTTGAATTTCGGGCATAACAACCGCTGGTTGGCAAAAAGTAGTATTTTGAGTTTGATTTTCAACAGGTGCTTCGATGCATAATTCGGGAATTGAAGGAGCCATCATAAAAGGGAATGAAGGCAAATTTAATGTGAATGTAAAGGCTTGAATAATTAAGGCAAAAGTGATACTATCCCATACATGATTAGTAAAATCGTTGGTCATAATGTGAGCTAAACTTAAATCCATATTTGGATAACCATTACACGGGTATTTAAAATTTAAGTTATTATCCACCTCGAAAAAGATGGTGCTTGCATATCCATTTCGAACCACTTCGTCGGCATTTGCTGGATTTGTTTCGGTATATTCAACGGCAATTGGAAACGTAACTTTTGTCCATATTGTAGGGTCGAATTTTAAATCCTGAACCAAAAAGTTTTTCACTCTAAAAGTAATATCCAACAAGTCATATTCTAACGTAAAACCGCTTCCTAAATCGATAGTGCCTTGCAGAGCACTTAAAATTTCATAAACAGATGAACCCGGACCCGAAATAGCCATTAAAAACTGGATAATATCTAGCTCTAGGGTCATGTATGCACTGTCGCCATGAGCATATAGTGTTTTTGAAGGTAAATCAAGATATGCTGTGGTTTCAACGTATGGAATAGATATATTACCACTTAAGCCGATTCCGGCAAGATTATCAAATACAATGGGTAATACCTGCGATTCGCAAATTTGAAATTGATTGTTTACTAAACATGGGTAATGGGCAATACCAGTGTATGTGTTAATGTCGATAATATTAATCGATTCGGCAGGAATTTGATAATCCATAATATTAATATCCCAACAGTCAAAAAAACAAATATGAGCTGTAGCGTCAACCCCAAAACCAAAATCAATTCCAAATTCAAAAATACCTTCTTCGGGAAATCTTGAATTCATCAACCAATCGTCTAAAACTTCATAATTTGAATGTATGGTAACAATATCGCCTTGATTGAACTGTTGGTCGCCTGGAAATTCAAGTTCAACACGAACAGGATATTGAACATCTACTTCGCCACCATTAAATCCATTATATGCAATATGCGAAGCAAAAAGCAACCACCAATCGATGGTAATGAGTGCGCCAAATTGTCCACCAAAAACACTTTCGATGGAGCCTAAACTATTTTGCCCCGCTTGATAAATGTTAAATAAATCAAAGTTAAAATCAAACGTAAAAGCTTCTCCTTCGTCCCACATATTTTGTTGATATGTGCGATAAAAAATCTCGTTAGTAACAACTTGTTGTGCCGAAACCTTATGAACAGCAACACTAAGTATTACAAAAAGTAAAAAATGTAGTATGTATCGTTTAATCATTACAATGATAATTTTCAAAATTTAACACTTAATAAACTCTTTTTTAATATTTCGGAAACTTCTGATTTAAGCTCAACTGGGTAAGTTGCCGAAATCCATATTGTTCTAATGTAATCGCCTGTAAATAGCATCATTCGTTCGTATTCCTTACCCTCAATTTGATTGGATAGATATACTATAATGCCTTCATGATTATCGTAAGTCATAACATTTTCCTGACCAATATATTTTACACCTTGAGGTTCTAAAACTTCGGGCGTAATATTTTTAACTGCCATCAAGTATACTACTCTTTTCATTTCTGAAATTTGAATAAATGATGATGTTTGAAAATTAACAAGTGTGGTATTATTTACTCGCATAAATTTGTTTGGGGGAGTAAAACTTACATGAAAAGTATCAACCGAAAGTGTTTTAATACCATCATAAACTAATGTGTCAAGGGCAGCTTTTGTGGTTTGATTTTCGAAAAAATTTTCATTCCCTTTCATGTTGGGAAAAATTTGTGCAAATGAAATAATGCTGATATTGAAAAACAAAAAAATGAAGAAGAGAGCCTTTTTCATAAATAATTTTAAAAGATTTTTTAAATACCCAATAATTTTGATTTCAAAGATACAACAATTTTTAAGATTAATATTAAATTATTAAAAAATATTGTGACACTTTTCAGACGGATATAGAATAAGCATAGTTGTCTGTTAACATTAAATTTTGTTTAATTAAATAAAAAAAAACACTAAAATGTTTTAGATTTTGTTTTTTTTAATATTTTTACTCCCAATATAAAAATTATTCAATTATGAGTAAAGATAAAATATCTTTAAAAACTATTTCTAACAGCCTTGGTGTTTCTAATACTTTAGTATCTCTGGTTTTAAACAATAAGGGTGATATTCACGGAATAAGTAAAGAAACTCAGCAAATGGTTTTTGATAAAGCGAAAGAACTTGATTATAAACCCAGTTTTTTAGCGAGAGGCTTGCGAACAGGGCGTTCGTACACTCTCGGACTAATTGTTTCTGATATTTCTAATCCTTTTTATTCAAAAATGGTTCGTTATATGGAAGATGAAGCTGAAAAAAACAACTTTACCTTTCTTATTGGAAGCACTGACGAGTCGAATGTTCGTGAAAAAAAAATACTTAAAATGCTTTTAGATAGGCAAGTAGATGGGTTAATTATTTCATCATCACATTCTAACCCCGAATTTATCAAAGAACTAAAAAACAAAAATATCCCGTTTGTTTTAATTGATAGATTTTTTGAAAATATTGACGATGTAAATTCAATTTCTGTTGATAACATTAGAGCTACTTATAAAGCTATTGAGCACTTAGTGATGAATGGGTATAAAAAAATTGCCATGTTTGCCATAACACCCATATATATATCTTCAATTCGCGAACGCATCGATGGATATTTGCGTTCAATTGATGCTTTTGGTTTTAAATATGGGAACGAACTTTTATTTGAACTAGATTATTATAATATTAATCAAAGTGTACAAAGTGCTTTGTATAGTATTTTAAACCAATCAGACAATACGGTTGATGCTATTTTTGCCATTAATAATAATGTGGCAATGTCTTGTTTAAAAGTGATTAATGAAATGAAAATTCGAATGCCCGAAGAACTTGGTTTAGTTTGTTTTGACGATATTGATTTATTTGAGCTTGTCAATCCAAGTATTACGGCAATTAATCAGCCTATTAAATCAATTGCCGTATCAGCTGTTCAACGAATAGTTGAATTAATTAATAACAAAAACAAAGAACCCGAGCATACAGTTCTTCAAACAAGTTTAATTATCAGAGGATCTACACAAAAAACAAAATAAAATGGTTAAAATTAGTCGCAATTCTCAAGCACTAATAATGCTTACGACTCTTTTTTTTATGTGGGGGTTTATAACATGCTTAAATGATATTTTAATTCCATATTTAAAAAAAATTTTTGAACTGAATTATTTTAGTGCAATGTTGGTCCAATTTTATTTTTTTGGTGCTTATTTTATTGGTTCTTTGATTTATTTGGTTGTATCATTTTGGAAAGATCCTATTCAAATTATAGGATACAAAAATAGTATTATTATTGGGTTGCTAATGTCGGCTACTGCGTGCATATTATTTTATCCAGCTTCGAATTTGCATAGTTTTCCCTTATTCCTAACCGCATTATTTGTTCTTGGTTTAGGCTTTACTATTTTGCAAATTACTGCAAATCCTTTTGTTGCAGTTCTTGGTTCGGAACAAACTGCTTCTTCCAGATTAAATTTGGCTCAAGGTTTCAACTCTTTAGGAACTACCATAGCACCAATTATTGGAGGTTATCTGATATTTCATTTTTTTAATAAATGGGGTAGTCCTATTTTAAACAGTTTAGGAGAACCAATTTTAATGAGTGATGGAAATTCTCTTACGGCTGCAAGTGTTCAAATGCCTTATGCATTTTTTGCAATCATTTTCGTTTTACTTTCCATTGTTTTTTTCTTCACGAAATTGCCCGATATTAATGCATCTAAAGAAAAAACAAGTGGATTTGGAGTGTTAAAATATCGGCATTTACTTTTTGGAATGATTGCCATTTTTATGTATGTTGGTTCCGAAGTTTCGATTGGGAGTATGATTGTGAACTTTTTAGGTGAAACACAAAAAATGCCCGAAATACAAGCAAAAACTTTTTTGGCTTTTTACTGGGGTGGGGCTATGATAGGACGTTTTGCAGGAGCTATTTCGTTGAATGACACCTATTCTTCAAATAAAAAATTACTTCTTATGTCATTGCTCTCTTTTGTCACATTTGTATTTATTATCGGAATTGTATATCTTGAAAGTGGGGTAACTTATCAACAGTTTTTACCGTTTATGGTGTTCATGGTTCTAAATCTATTGATGTTTTTTATTGCTAAGTCATCACCCAGCCGAACTCTTATGTTATTTGCCATTACAGCCATTTGTTTGCTCTCAATTGCAATGATATTCAGTTTTTCATGGTCAATGTGGTGTATTATATCTCTTGGTTTATTTAATTCAATCATGTGGTCAAATATCTTTACGCTAGCAATTAAAGATTTAGGTAAATATACAGCACAAGGTTCTTCAATACTTATTATGGCAATTCTTGGTGGTGCTTTACTTCCTCCTTTGCAAGGCTATTTAGCCGATTCTATTGGAGTTTTGTTTTCGTTTATTGTTCCACTTGTGGGGTATATTTATTTAGTGTTCTATGGTGCTTATGGATATAAAGTGAAACAGATTAAAGAAAAAATATGAATCTTGATAAAAAACTCGTTATTGGAATCGATGTTGGTGGTACAAACACCGAAATTGGAATAGTTGATGAAAATGGAAATATTCTCTTAAGTAATTTAATTTCAACCAAAGATACGGAAAATTTTAATGAATTTATTCAACTACTTTCAAATAACATTTATAGTCTTTCTGATAAAACGAATGTTATAAAAGAGCAAATCAAAGGAATAGGTATAGGAGCTCCAAATGGAAATTATTACACAGGTACCGTTGAATTTGCACCAAATTTAATTTGGAAAGGGGTTTTACCTTTTGTGAGTGAATTGAAAAATGCTACTTCATTAAACGTTGTTATGACAAATGATGCCAATGCAGCAGCTATTGGTGAAGGAATATATGGCGGAGCCAAAGCAATGAAACATTATGCCGTAATTACCTTAGGAACTGGTTTAGGAAGTGGAATTGTTTGCGATGGTAAACTTTTATACGGACACGATGGTTTTGCTGGCGAATTGGGTCATGTAATTGTTCAAGAAGAGAGTGGGCGTAAGTGTGGATGTGGTAGATGTGGATGTTTGGAAACTTACGTTTCGGCTACAGGGATTGTAAAAACTGCTATTGAATTTATAAATAAAAATTCCTATCCAAGCATTTTACGAAAGATTTCTTCAGATGAAATTACTTCTTTAGATATTGCCATCGCTGCTAATCAAAATGATAAAATTGCTCAAATGTGCTTCGATTTTACGGCAAAAAAATTGGCGATCGCTTTAGCCAACTTAACTGCAATTACTAGCCCCGAAGCTATTTTTGTTTCGGGTGGACTAGCAAAATCGGGCGACATTCTCTTTAAACCATTAGTCAATTATTACGATCAATATGTATTATCCATTTTTAAAGGAAAAACTAAAATTCTTCCTTCTCAATTAAATGATAGTAATATCGGAATGCTTGGTGCAGCTGCATTAGCTTTTAGTGAATTTGAATAGATTTTGTCGTTAATAAACTTTAGGATATGGCATTGAAATATCGATTTTTAATAACTTCCTTAAGTTTACTTTTTGTAGTTACGTCGATTAGTGCCCAAAAATTAATTCAAAAAATCAATCAAAATTGGACGTTTTCGTGCAATGATTCTACTAATTATCGAGAGGCTTCGGTACCTGGCTCGGTTTATACCGATTTAATGCAACAACACATCATCGAAAATCCATTTGTCAAAGACAATGAAAAAAATATATCTTGGATTGCTGAACAAACTTGGATATACATAACAAAATTTGACGTTAGCGAGAAAAATTTTAACTCGTTTTCAAACATCGAACTTTGGTTTGAAGGAATTGATACTTACGCTTCTGTTTATCTCAACGACTCGTTAATTATTCAAGCTCATAATGCATTTCATCCTTGGTTTGCCGATGTTAAAGGGCTTTTGAAATTGAAAGGAAATGTTTTAAAAGTTGTTTTTCCTCCATTAATGCCAATTTTAAAAGAACAAGCATCGAAATCTACCTATGCTTTACCCGAAGGACTCAGGGTTTATGCTCGTAAACCACAATTTCATTTCGGATGGGATTTTGCTCCAAAAATTTTAAATATTTCAATTTTCAAGTCCGTTACTCTCCGTTTTTGGAATGGTTTTTCATTCGAAAATGTTTCTTGCCAAGCAAAACCCGAAAAAGAAAAGGGAGTTTTAGGTTCAATATTTTTTGTCAGAACAACGAATGACGAATTTTTAGAATTCAACCTTAAAATTGAAGATTTAAAAACTGGAAAAGTTTGGCATAATGCGAAAATAAAAACATCTATTACCGATTTGAGAACAATCGAAATTCAAGTTCCGGATATAAAAATTTGGTCGGTGGATAATCCATTTTATTATGACTTACTATTTACGTTGAGTCATAAAAAATTTGGTTCTCAATCCATTACTAAGCGGATTGGATTCAGGGATTTATCATTAAATAGAACCTTAGATACGAGTGGAACTCAGTTTTTTTTCGAACTGAATGGAAATCCATTGTTTAGCAAAGGTACAAATTGGGTTCCTTCGGAAGTGTTTCAGCATAATACATCGGAGGAAAAGTATCGAAAACTTCTTTGTTTAGCTAAAGATGCTGGGTACAACATGATTCGAGTGTGGGGTGGTGGATACTACGAAGATGATGCTTTTTATGAACTTTGCGACAGTTTGGGTATTTTGGTTTGGCAGGATTTTATGTTTGCATGTTCGATGTACCCTTTTGATAATGATTTCATGAACTCTGTAAAAACAGAAGTAGATTTTCAATTACGCCGAATTTCAAGCCATCCATCCATGGCTTTGTGGTGTGGAAATAACGAAAATACAGAAGGTTGGTTTAATTGGGGTTGGCAAAAACAATTAAATTATAGTAGTGCCGATTCTGCATTTATCTGGAATGGAAATTATGATTTATTTTATAAAAAAATACCCGAATGGTGTAGTTTTTATAATTTACCAAATAACTACCATCCATCGTCACCACTTTTGGGTTGGGGACGTGATGCTGCATACAAAAATGGCGATGTTCATTATTGGGGTGTTTGGTGGGGAGAAGAGCCGTTTGAAAAATATTCCGAAAAGGTTGGTCGTTTTGTAAGTGAATATGGATTCCAATCCGTTCCTGCCGAATCTACTCTTGAATACATGATGAATGGGAAATTAGATGGCATTAAACATTCGTATATTGTTAATCATCAAAAACATACACGGGGTTTTCAAATCATCGAAGAAGCTATGAAACGCGATTTTTTTGTGCCCGATTCTGTTCAAGATTATCTTTATTTATCCCAATTACAGCAAAGCGAAGGGGTTGCAAAAGCCATCATTGCTCACCGTTTGGCAATGCCCTATTGTATGGGTTCACTTTTTTGGCAATTCAACGATTGTTGGCCCGCTATTTCATGGTCGGCTGTGGATTATTTTAACAATCCCAAAGCATTATATTATCAAACTAAGCGACTTTTTAAAGATGTAACGCCAATTATTATCAAGCGGAATGATTCGGTGTTTTTTTATGTTAGCAACCTGAAAAACAGTTCTTGGGAAGGAAAACTGATTATTGGTGCTTTTAATTCAGAAACAAAAGATTTGCGTTATGATACACTATTAGTGAATTGTAAACCGATGGAAAACAAATTAATGAAAATAAGTAAGCCTACAAATTTCAAAATTATGGTTTTCGGGATGCAACTCGAAGATAAATCAGGTGTTGTTTGTGGACATTTTACACTTTTTGGCAAAAATGATATCGCATATCTTTTTCCAAATCCTCAAATAAAATCCGATAAGGTTTTAGGCTGTAAAAAACCTGAGTTTTCTTTTTGTTATCGTGTTTCATCTGATGTTCCAGTTTTTGGTTATTTTATTATTTCAGATAGTATTGTATTCACAGATAATGGTTTTCATCTGTTTCCGGGTTTTGTATATGAATTTACTGACGAGTCATATAATTTTATAAATAGTCGTTTTGAAAATAAAAAGGATACTATCAAATTTTTGAATAATTTAAAGATAAAGAGCTATTGAAAGTAAGCTTAATTAAGGTTAAATTAAAATATCATGAAAAAACTACACATAATAATTACCGCAAATATTGTTTTAAGCAGTCTTTTTAGTATTCAAGCTCAAAACGAAAACGTTGTTCAGTTTGTCAATCCATTTATTGGCACAGGTGGGCACGGACACACATATCCGGGAGCACAACTTCCATTTGGATTTATGCAACTTAGTCCCGACACTCGCTTAGATGGATGGGACGGTTGTTCGGCGTATCATTATGCCGATTCCATTATTTATGGATTTTCGCACACGCATTTAAGTGGAACCGGTTGTTCCGATTATGGGGATATTTTACTCATGCCTGCCATAAATATTAAAACGCCTGAAAAATATAGTTTTGCTTCTCCATTTTCAAAATTGACCGAAAAAGCAAGCCCTGGTTATTATTCGGTTCGCCTCGAAAAACCAAATGTATTGGTCGAACTTACTGCTACTGAGCGTTGTGGAATGCACAAATATCTATTTCCCAAAAAATCCGAACCAAGCGTTTTTTTAGATTTAAAACATCGCGATGAAGTATTAGACTCATACATCGAAATTGTCAGTAATACTGAAGTTCGCGGAATGAGACGCTCAAAAGCATGGGCTAACAATCAGCATATTTATTTTGTAATTCGATTTTCAGAACCTTTTACAAAAGCAGAAATATTCAACAACGACAAAATTGATCCATCTAATCGTTATGCTAAATCAAAAAATATTAAAACAAAATTTATTTTTTCTCCGAAACTAAGGAGTCCACTTTTGGTTAAAATTGGAATTTCAGGGGTTGATACTCTTGGAGCTCGTTTGAATTTAGAAAAAGAAATGCCCAATTGGGATTTTAATAAAATAAAAAAACAAGCAGAAGATAAATGGAATAAAGAGTTATCTAAAATTGAAGTTGATGGCGGAACTGCTGATCAAATGACAGTTTTTTATTCGGCACTTTATCATGCTTTTTTATCACCAAATATTTATAATGATGTCGATGGACGATATCGGGGTCGCGATAACGAAATTTATATTGCCAAAGGATGGAATTATTATACTGTTTTTTCGTTATGGGATACCTATCGAGCTTTACATCCTTTATTAACCCTAATTGACCCAGCAAGAACACTTGATTTTTTAAAAACTTTTATTGCTCAATATGAGCAATCGGGATTATTGCCGATGTGGGAACTATCGGCAAATGAAACCGATTGTATGATTGGTTATCACTCGGTATCAGTAATTTACGATGCTTGGATGAAAGGGATTAGAGGATTCGACCTCGAAAAAGCCTATCAAGCAATGAAAGCGTCGGCAATGCAAACCCGACTTGGTTTGAATGAGATGGATAAATTTGGTTATATCCCAGCGGATATGGAGCATGAGTCGGTATCCAAAACCCTCGAATATGCTTATGATGATTGGTGTATTGCTCAAGTTGCCAGATTATTAAAAAAAGAGAATGATTACAAATATTTTATTCAAAGAGCACAGGCTTGGAAACATGTTTTCGATACATCTACAGGATTTATGCGACCTCGTTTTAATGGAGGATGGTCAAGCCCATTCGATCCAACTGAAGTGAATAATAACTATACCGAAGCCAATTCGTGGCAATATTCCTTTTATGTTCCTCAAGATATTGAAACGTTTATTCAAAAAATGGGAGGGAAGGAAGCTTTTGAAGCAAAATTAGATGCCTTATTTCAGGCAAAATCTTCGTTAACAGGTCGAGAACAGGTTGATATTACAGGTCTTATTGGTCAATATGCACATGGCAATGAGCCGAGTCATCATATCGCATATTTATATAATTTTGTAGGTGCACCTGAAAAGACACAATTCTATGTTCGTAAAATTATGAATGAATTTTATTCGTCAAAACCCGATGGACTATGTGGTAACGAAGATTGTGGACAAATGTCGGCTTGGTTGGTTATGAGTGCGATGGGTTTTTATCCGGTTACTCCCGGAACAACGCAATACTGTGTGGGATCGCCATGGTTTAAAAAAATAAAAATTAACTTTTCAAATGGTAAAGTTTTTTCAATTGAAGCTCCCGGAAACTCAAATGAAAACATTTATATCAAGTCGGCGATGTGGAATTACAGTGCTTATAATTCACTGTTTTTAAACCACGAAGATATCATAAATGGCGGAACTCTATTTTTGGAAATGACTTCTAAAAAAGGCTCCTCTTTTGGTAAAGTAGATGAATCTTCAAAGTATACTAAAATTATTGATAATCAGATTATTGTTAGTCCTGTAATAGAAGCAAAATCTCGCACATTTAAAGACAGTTTGAAGATAAGTTTTTCATTTGAGGCAGACGAAAATACATCGGTTTATTTTACCGTTGACGGTTCAACTCCAACAGTGAACTCAGTAAAATATTCTGCACCATTTTATATTAGTAAAACAACAACTGTTAAAGCACAGATGTTTAATCGTTTAGGGCAATCGAGTGTGGTTACAACTGCTAATTTTTATAAAATCGATAAAGACGTAAAAGTTACTTTAAAACATCTATACAATCCACAATACAATGGTGGTGGTGCCGAAGGTTTAGTAGATGGAATTCGTGGAACCACAAATTGGCGACTTGGAAACTGGCAAGGGTATCAAGAAACCGATTTTGAAGCGGCGGTTGATTATGGTTCATTAAAAACTATTAATGAAGTTGGTGCAAGTTTCTTACAGGACGTTCGCTCATGGATATGGATGCCGAAAGAAGTAACTTTTTGGACTTCTGCAGATGGGGTAAATTATAATCTTATAGGTACAGTACCAAATTTGATGAAGGACGATAATTATGATGTAAAAGTCTCTGATTTTACATTTAAACTACCTACATCGACTCAAGCTCGATATTTAAAAGTACTTGCAAAAAACTATGGAAACATTCCCGAATGGCATGCAGGTTTTGGTGGTAGGGCTTTCATTTTTGTAGATGAGGTTTGGGTAAAGTGATTTATAACACTCAACATCCATAGAATTTTATATTTAGAAAATAGTAGATTTTCTGTAAGTTCATCTTTGACTAACACTTCCTGTTTGATTTGTTCGCTTACTTCGGGAAATTAAATGAATTGTCATATGGATTTTTTTTTTTTGATTCAAGGCTCTTCTTCTAGATTTATTTGCAATAAATATGTTGTTGACAAAAAACAAAAAATATAATTAAATGTTGTATCAAAACAACAAAATAAGTTTTAAATAGTTTTATGAAAACAACAAAAAAATATTGTATATTAATGTTAAAAACAACAAAATATATTTTAAAATGGTGTTTTAATACAACAAAAAGTATTAATTTTTTGTACAAAAATTCAATATGATACAATTAATTTGGCTGTTTTCTATAATTGGGTTGATAGTTTAATTTTCAACCATTGAACCTCTAC
>CAZFPO010000090.1:0-12156 GCA_964521105.1 uncultured Lentimicrobiaceae bacterium
TAAAGTATATCTATAGTTGATATTAAAAATGTCCTAAGAATGGGGAGTACTTTATCGAAAGTTAAAAAGAAAAGGAAAAAAAGTATTATTATTCCAATCGTTGTTTCAGTAATTGGCATTGCCCTAATTACATACGGTTTGCTTTATTATTTTGTTTTAAATGTTGAAAAAATACCCTCTTATAAATTTTCAAAACGAAGCTATTTTGATATGTTTAGCGATGACGATGAATTGATAAAAGAAGGAACTAATAAAATTAAACAAGATAACGTGGTGTTAACCGATGATGAATTTTGGAAAAAAGCTCGTGAAATTCATACAATTGATGCATACCAAGAATATATAGATAATTTTCCTGAAGGAAAATATGTGGATCAAGCAAAAGCATTTATTGAGCAACTTTCAGTTCCTCGTTTTGGAAAGTTATTTGGTTTAAATGATAGATTTAACGGTATCTATGACTACGAAGGTTGGATTGTTGAAAATAAACCTCATGGTGATGGAGAGTCTACATATCGTAATGGAAACAGTTATATCGGAAAATATTTAAAGGGAAAACGTAATGGAACTGGAAAATTTATCTGGGCTAATGGTGATAAATACCAAGGGGAATTTTTAGATGATGTTAAGCATGGAAAAGGAAATTATTATTGGGGCGGAAAATCTTCTTCTCATGGTGATAAATACGATGGAGAATGGGTTCAAGGTAACCGTACAGGCAAAGGGGTTTATCTTTATGCAAATGGCGATAAGTATGAGGGACAATGGTTAAATGGATTACGTCATGGAAAAGGTACATTTACTTGGGTTACTGGCTCAACCTATGAAGGGAGTTTTTATAATGGCGAAAAATCGGGTAAAGGAGTTTATACCGTTGTAACCGGTTATGTGAAAAATTGTCCCGATTGTGTAATGTACTCAGGTGAGTGGAGCAACGACATGATGAATGGAACTGGTAAATGTTTTAATAAAAATGGAGTAGTTATTTATAACGGTAAGTTTTTTAACGATAAACCAATTGAAACGTATCCAAGTAAATAATTAAGTTCATTACTCATTGTTTTTTCTAATCAGAATTACCCTATTTGAAGAGTTGGTTTGAAAAAAAACTTACTTTTGCAGTAATTCTTTAGTCATGAAAAAACTGAATCTTTATATATTAAAATCATATTTAGGTCCACTGCTATTAACCTTTTTTATTGCAGTTTTTATTCTATTAATGCAATTTTTATGGAAATATATCGACGATTTGGTTGGTAAGGGGCTTGAATGGCATATTATTCTTCGATTACTATTTTATGCTTCTTTTACTTTTATTCCGTTAGCTCTTCCACTTGCAATACTCATGTCATCGTTAATGTTGTTCGGAAATTTAGGCGAACGATACGAGTTGGTAGCCATGAAATCGGCGGGTATTTCATTAGTAAAAGTTATGAAGCCTTTAATCTACTTTTCGGTATTTATTAGCATTTCTGGATTTGGATTTTCAAATTATTTACTTCCATTGGCAAATCTAAAAATGCAGTCGTTATTATATGACGTTCGTGAACAAAAACCAGCTTTAAGTATTCCCGAAGGAATTTTTTATGGTGGAATTGATAAATATGTAATTCGAGTTGCTCACAAAGAACGAGATAATCAAACTATCCGTGATGTTATAATTTATGACCACACCAAACAAATGGGTAATACTTCGGTAACACGAGCCGAATGGGGTACCATGGTAATGACTGCGGATAAAAAATATTTAATTTTCACATTATATAATGGCTTCGTTTATGACGAAGATCCAAGAAGAGGATTGTTTAATTTGATGAGACCTATTACAAGAGTTAAATTTAAGGAAAATAAAAAACGATTCGATTTATCATCATTCTCGATGCAAAAAACTAATGAAGAATTTTTTAAAGATAATTACCAAATGCTTAATGTTAAACAACTTGGTTTCTTTATCGATTCGTTAAATAGCGATTTTGATAAAAATAAAGTTGATTTTTCAAACAAAATTGTACAAAATCTTTATTATGGAAACAACTTTTATGATACATCAAAAACGGTTGTTTTAAACGATACAGCCTCATTGCCCGAAAATATTATGGATTTATTTCAAGATTCGGAAAAGATTATGGTTTATGAATATGCCCTTCAAACTGCTCGTTCTCAAAAAGATATTGTGGAGTTTAAAAACGCAGATTTTGATTACCAACGTAAAGCAATAGCTCGATACGAAATTGAATGGCATCGTAAATTTACACTCTCAATTGCCTGTTTACTCCTGTTTTTTATTGGTGCACCTCTTGGAGCAATTATCCGTAAAGGTGGCTTGGGTGTTCCAATGATTATTACTGTTTTAATTTTCGTTTTGTTTTGGGTAGTTTCTATTTCGGGCGAAAAATTTGCTCGCGAAGGAGTTATTCCTGCTTATATTGGTATGTGGATAGCTTCTGGTGTGTTATTACCTCTTGGAATTTACTTAACCTACAAATCGGCTATTGACTCACCATTGCTTGATGCTGACTCGTGGAAAAGGTTTTTTTCAATACTTCAAGCTAAATTTATTAAATTCGTTAAAAAAAATAAATGAAAATTTTACAACTGTGTAATAAACCCCCTTATCCACCAATCGAAGGTGGCCCAATTGCTATGAACGCAATTACTCAAGGTTTATTAAACGAAGGACACACTGTAAAAGTTTTAGCGGTTTCTTCTTATAAATTTAACGATAAAATTACGGTTATACCTAATAGCTATCGAGTTAAAACTGATTACCAATCTGTTTTTGTAAATTTAAAAATTAATCCTATACAAGCATTTTTTAATCTTTTTTCAAATAAATCATACCATGTTCAAAGGTTTTATACGAAAAAATTAAAAAATAAATTGATTTCAATATTAACTCATGAATCATTTGATGTTGTTCATATCGAATCTATTTTCGTTGGCTGCTATGTTGATGTTATTCGAAAATATTCAAAAGCTAAAATTGTTATTCGTACTCATAATGTTGAACACTTAATTTGGGAACGACTTGCTGCAAATACCACTAATTTTTTGAAAAAAAGATATTTAACTCATTTAGCCAACACGTTAAAATCGTTTGAATTGTCATTATTAAATAGGGTAGATGGTGTTCTCGCTATTTCTAATAATGATTTATCTTATTTTAAAAAAAATGGGGTTAATAAGCCTATTATCGATTTGCCTTTTGGTGTAACAATACCAATAAAAGGGCTTACTTTTGTAAAAACGAAAAATAAAGAAATTAGTTTGTTTTTTATAGGTTCGTTAAACTGGCAACCAAATGTGGAGGGAATTGAGTGGTTTTTTGAAAATGTGTGGCATAATCCGAACTTAAATTTGCCAAATATTAAATTTTATATTGCTGGTAGACATATACCTGAGTCATTTAAAAAATACGAATCAAATCGAACACATATTGTTGGAGAAGTTGAAAATGCATCAAATTTTATGAATGATCATTCGATTATGATTGTTCCAATTTTTTCGGGTAGTGGTATTAGAATAAAAATTATTGAAGGTTTAATGTTGGGTAAAGCCATTATTAGCACAAGCATTGGAGCCGAAGGAATTAACTGCACCGATGGCGAAGATATTTTAATTGCCAACACCCCAGATGAATTTGCAAAAGCAATTAATTCGTTAATTGATAATCCTGAATTACTCGAAAAAATTTCTTCAAATGCTCCTTATTTAATCGAGAAAGAACATAATAATAGCCTTATAATTGCTAAAATGCTTAAATTTTATAACTCAATTTAATGAATAATACATCTAAAGAAAATATTTTTATTTTGTTATCACGTGTTCCTTATCCACTCGAAAAAGGGGATAAATTAAGAGCATTCTACCAAATTAAGGAGCTTTCGGAACATTTTAATATTACCTTGTTTGCCTTTTATGAAAAAAAACTCCACCCCGATGCCGTGAGTGAAATTTCAAAATATTGCAAAGAGTTTATTCCTTATAAACTTAATTGGTTCTCCCATATAATTGGACTTATTATTGCCTTGTTTAAAGGTATTCCTTTTCAAACAGGATATTTCTATTCGCTAAAAGCTAAAAAAAGAATTATTAAAATATTACAGTCAGAAAAACCACAACTTGTTTATGTGCAATTAGTTAGAGTTGCTAATTATCTCGAAAATTATCCAATTACAAAAGTTCTCGATTTACAAGATGCTCTTTCTGAAAATATGTTACGGCGTGCAAATCGCGAAAAATACTTCAAAAATTTCTTTTTCCGACTCGAATACAATCGAACAAAAAAATATGAATCATCGCTTATCGAAAAATATGATTGTGTTACTATTATCAGTACAAACGATAAGCAAAAGATTAATTCAGTTAGAAAAAATAATATTATCGTAGTTCCTAATGGTGTTGATTTTTCATACTATAGTCCAATGGTTGAAGATAAAAACTATTCGGTGTCGTTTATTGGTAATATGGGTTATGCTCCAAATATTGATGCTGCAAAGTTTTTAGTTGACGAAATTATGCCTATTGTTTGGTCGCAAATGCCAAATGCAAATGTAGTTATTGCAGGCGCTAATCCCTCTCATCAGGTGTTAAAACTTGCTAGCAAAAATGTAACGGTTACAGGTTGGGTTGCAGATATTCGTCTTTACTATGCTCAGTCGATGGTCTTTGTTGCTCCATTACGAATTGGTAGTGGCATGCAAAATAAAATATTGGAAGCTATGGCTATGAAAATTCCATGTATAACCACAAAAATTTCGGCTGAACCAATTGGAGCATTAAATAAAAAGGAAATATTAATTGCTCATACAGCTTCGGAATTTGCTGAATTAATTATTGAATTATTAAATTATGAAAATAAAAGAAAAACTTTAATTGATAATGCCTATTCGTATGTAAATCAAAATTTTAATTGGAGTTTGCAAACTAATAAATTGATTCAATTAATGAAATCGTTATTATGAATAACTACTGGAATAAAATAGTTTTTTATAGCGAAAAACATCCTCTAGCTTTTGTTTTAATTATTGCATTTTTTTTGCGTTTATTTGCTGTTTTTTTTGCCAAAGGTTTCGGAATGCACGATGATCATTTTTTGTACATCGAAGTGCCTCAGTCGTGGGTAGATGGGCTCGATTATAATAATTGGCTTCCATGGTCGAAAGGTAATCAAGGTCCTTCGGGGCACAGTTTTGTATATCCAGGGTTTAATTATTTAGTGCTTTGGCTTTTTAACGCTGTTGGAATCGAATCGCCAGAATTTAAAATGTGGCTCATTCGACTTATACATGCATTAATTTCACTTTCTGTTGTTTCGCTGGCATACAAAATATCAAAACGAATGGCTAATGATAAAGTGGCGTTTGATGCCTCTTTATTAATCGCTGTTTTATGGTTTATGCCTTGGTTAAGCGTCCGGAATTTAGTTGAAATTGTGTGTATTCCATTTTTATTTTTATCCATTTGGCAACTTTATAAAACAAAAGAGGATACATCGCTCAACGATTTTTGGTTGATGTTTTTGAGCGGAGTGTGGAGTGGCGTCGCATTTTCAATTCGTTTTCAGGTGTCGTTCTTTATTTTAGGTTTGGGAATAGCAATTTTATTTAAGCGTGGATTTGTTAAAGCATTTTTGTTTTCAGTTGGATTTTTATTTGTTGCTGTGCTTACTCAAGGTATAATCGACTATTTTATTTGGGGCAAACCTTTTACCGAATTTATCGAATATATTCGATACAATATGCACCATAGTGGCGATTATCCAAATGGTCCTTGGTATAATTATATTCTATTGGTTTTGGGAATTTTAATCCCACCATTAAGCATTTTTCTTACTGTTGGATTTTTTAAATCTTGGAGAAAGCATTTTCTAATATTTTTGCCTGTTGTTTTGTTTTTTGCCTTTCATTCCTATTTTCCAAACAAACAAGAACGCTTTATTTTACCCGTTGTCCCGTTTATTATAATGCTCGGTGTATCTGGTTGGTATGAAATAATTTCGACAAGAAAAAGCAGATTTTTGTATCAACTCAATAAATTTTCCATTTGGATTTTCATAGTGTTAAATATTATCGCTTTGTCTGTTGTTTCAACCATGTATTCCAAACGTTCAAGAATAGAGTCGATGGTGTATTTGTCTAAATATCAAAATGTTAAGTCGTTGTTGATTGAAAGTAGCAACGAAAGTTCTACCCAATATCCACCCTTATTTTACTTAAAACAATGGCCCACTTGTTATGTGGTTACTTCCGAAAAACCGGTAAATACTTCTGCTATTCCATGGGTGGATTCAACAATACCTGATTTTGTATTGTTTTTGGAAGATAAAAATCTGGATTCAAGAGTTGAAAATATTAAAACTGTGTTGCCAGAATTAGTGTATGAAATTACAATTGAGCCAGGTTTTGTTGATAATTTACTACATGAAATAAATCCGAACAACCGAAATTATGAGGTAGCAATTTATAGAAATCAAAAGAAACAACCCGTTAAAGCCGAGTAATATTATGGATTCAAACGATGCAAAAAAACGAATCGATGAGTTGTCAGATTTGTTACATAAGTATAATCACGAGTATTATATTTTGGATAATCCAAGCATTAGCGATTATGATTTCGATATGCTTTTGGAAGAGTTGATATCGCTTGAGAAATTTTATCCTGATTTGATGCATCATGATTCACCCTCTCAAAGAGTTGGAGGAACGGTTACTAAGAATTTTCCAACCGTAAAACATCGTTATCCTATGCTTTCGCTTGGCAATACTTATTCAAAGGGCGATTTGCTTAATTTTGATAAACGTTTGCAGGAGTTCTCAAATGGGGAAATCGAATACGTTTGCGAGCTTAAATATGATGGAGCTGCTATTAGTTTAACATACGAAAATGGTGTTTTAACAAAAGGTGTAACGCGTGGCGATGGTGTTCAAGGAGATGAAATTACAGCGAATGTAAAAACAATTCGTTCGATACCTATTAAGCTTCATGGCGATTATCCCGATAATTTTGAGGTTCGTGGCGAAATTATTATGCCTCACAACAGCTTTAAACGCTTAAATGAAGAGCGATTAAGTAGGGGTGAAGAACCTTTTGCTAATCCACGAAATGCGGCTTCGGGCAGTTTAAAACTTCAGGATGCAAGTGTAGTTTCACAACGCAAACTCGATTTCTTTTTGTACTTTTTATTGGGCGAAAATTTAACTTTTTCGACACATACCGAAAGTATTGAAAATACTCAAAAATGGGGATTTAAAGCACCACAGGAACTTCAATTGTGCAAGGGTATGGAACAGGTATGGAACTTTATTTCGTACTGGGATAAAGAAAGGCAAAATTTGCCTTATGATATTGATGGCGTTGTTATTAAAGCAAATTCATACGACATTCAAAGGGCATCGGGATTTACCGCTAAAAGTCCAAGATGGGCAATTGCATATAAATTTAAAGCGGAAAGGGTTTCAACAAAACTGCTCAATTTGAGTTTTCAAGTTGGCCGGACGGGCATTGTAACTCCAGTAGCCAATTTGGAACCTGTTCAGTTAGCTGGTACGGTGGTTAAACGTGCAACATTGCACAATGCGGACGTTATTGCTGCGTTAGATTTACATCACAACGACACTGTTTTTGTTGAAAAGGGTGGTGAAATTATCCCTAAAATTGTAGGAGTTGATGTTGATAAAAGAGATTCCGCAGCCATTCCGTATCAATTTATCGAAAAATGCCCCGAATGTGGTACAACTTTAAAACGTAAAGAGGGTGAATCAGCCTACATGTGTCCGAACGATATTTCATGTCCACCACAAATTAAAGGAAAGCTGGAGCATTTTATCAGTCGTAAAGCGATGAATATCGATAGTTTAGGCGAAGGGAAAGTCGAAGTTTTGTTTGATAAAAATTTAGTGACCAATATTGCTGATTTTTATTCGCTAACTTACAAAGATTTAATTGGATTGGAAAAAACAATTCCAGCAACCGACGATAAGCCCGAACGAAAAGTCAGTTTCCGCGAAAAAACAGTGGAAAATATTTTAAAAGCCCTCGACGAGTCAAAAAAGGTTCCGTTTGAGCGTGTTTTGTTTGCTTTAGGTATTAGACACGTAGGAGAGACCATTGCCGCAAAAATTGCCCGACATTTTGGCAACATCGATAAAGTAATGCAAGCACAACTTTTCGATTTGATTGAAATTGAAGATGTGGGTGAACAAATTGCATTTTCGGTAATTGATTATTTTGCCGATTTAAGTAATATTATTTTGATTAACAGGCTCAAACAAGCAGGTTTACAAATGGAAGTTGTGATCAATGAATCGCACAAATTATCCGAAAATTTATCAGGTAAATTATTCGTAGTCAGCGGTGTGTTTACGATTTCGCGAGATGAAATTAAAAATATGATTTCAGCTCATGGTGGAAAATTTACGGGTTCTGTCTCCTCGAAAACCGATTTTTTACTTGCTGGCGACAATATGGGTCCTGAAAAACGCAAAAAAGCAGAATCGCTCAATGTTCGCATTATTAGCGAAGAGGAGTTTTATGAGATGATTAAATAGAAGTGTCTGTTTATTAAGTCCTTTAATAGTGATGTTTTTTATTTTTTCTAAGGACACTGAACTTTTTTTGTATTACAGTGTAGCTTTGTGTACACTCAGTATTGCATTTTAAACAATTACACAGTGTTACACAGTTTGCTTAGCAAAAGCACGGTGTTGCACAGTGAAAAACAATGAAAAAACAGTGGAACTCTGTGTGTACTCTGTGAAACATAGTGTAAATTTCTTCTCAAAAAACGAGGAATTACCACATAGAAACATAGATATACATAGACACAATAGACTTTTTTAAAATAATCATACTGGCTGAATGTTCTTATGCCGATTTGAATAATATCATAGTCCAATTTCTCCGCCTTTCTGGCGGATCAATGTAGTATTTATTATTTGCTTCGGCATAAAACAAATTAGAATTAGTATTACGTCATTGGACTATATACAAATTCAATTTGGTATTAAATAGATTAGTAATTCAAAATAATAGTCGTCAAGTCTCTATGGCACAACGGTTCACGAAATATTAGTGTTACTTCGAGTCTTTTATTCATTGTGGCTAGTTTTATCATGAATCACTTAGAAATATCTTCGGCTATTTGTTTCAAAACATCAAGTAGAATTACTCAAATAGTACTGATTTTATCCCCTTAAATTTCAAATCTTTCCTTCTAAAATCAGTTTGCAAATTTGTTCAATGGCAACTTTTGATTCTTTGATTGGAGTAAATAAAACCCAATCGTGGAAAAGTTTTGGATATTCAAAACAGTTAAACGGAATGTTTTTTTGATCGAGCAAAGATTTTAATTTTCGGCAATCAGCAACTAAAATGTCATGAGTTCCTATGAAAATACTAATTTTTGGGAGTCCTTCCAACGTTCCGTTAATCGGACTTACCAAATAATTACTCAATTCGGTATTGCCAGCCCAAGCTTTACTAACAGGTGCAAAACTTTTGGCGTGTAGCATGGGGTCGTTTTTTTGAACTTCTGCGATATCTGGGTTACTCAAACTAACATCGAGCCATGGAGCAATTAAAATGACTTGTGAAGTGCTTGGTTTGCCCTCGTTTTTTTGTTTTTGAGCCAGAGCCAATGCCAATCCGCCACCAGCAGAGTCGCCCATAAGTAAAATATTTTTCGAATCGGTTTTAGTTAGCAAAATATCATACAAACAATCAAGCATTTCAAATGCATCCTTATAGGTTGATAGGGGAGCTAAAGGATAGTCGGGGAAAACCATGGTACATTTAGTTTTTTGAACCAATTGTGAAGTGAAAATCCAATGTTGACGGTAAATATTATTTACATAAGCTCCACCATGAAGGTATAAAATGTATTTCCCTGATGAATTTGATTTTGGCGAGATGAAAGTAACATTTCGTCCGTTAACTTGTAGAATGTCGATTTGGAACTTTTTCAGCAAACGTTTTGGAATTTTTGCCGCTTTTGAATCATAATCTTTTTTGAGTACTCTCTTTTCGGAACTGTTTTTTCTAATAAATAACTTTGAAACACACTTTATCATTCCTACATCCAAACCAGGTGATTTAGGATGTATGTAAATGTATGATGAGTCGTTTGTTGATTGAGCATTAATTTTTACATTTGTCAACATAATGCAAAGTAAAATTAATATTGTATAAAAGTATAAATTATTTGATTTGAAAAAGGAGTATTTTTTAACTTTCATGTTTCAAATTTATCTAAAAAGAGATTAAATGTTCGATTAATTGCATATATAATTTAAATTTGTAAAGAGAACGATATCAAATAAAATAGTAAATTGCTGTTATTGAACAAAGATATGAAAAAAGAACACTTATTGTGGTTGGAAAAACATTTAAAAGAAGTTTATAATTCATCAATTTTGGAAAATTTTTTAGGTTTAGAAGTTGTAGAATTATCCGAAGGAAAAGTTATTTATAAGGCGAAAGTTGCTGAATTACATTGTAATATGTATGGAAATATTCATGGAGGCACCTTTGCATCAATTGCCGATGTTGCAATGGGAGTGTCGTGTATTTCGATGGGAAAAAGAGTAGTTACCATCGATATGAGTATAAGCTATATTAAAAATGCCACAAAGGGAACAATTCTCACTGCTGTTGGGGAAGTTATCAGTAATGGAAAAACAATTATGAGAGCTGTTGGTAAAATTTATGACGAAAATCAACAACTCTTGATTCGGGCTCAAGCATCTTATTTTGTAAACGGACTATATACCGAAAGTGATTATAAAAAGTAAAAAGGTTATTGATTTTTTGTCTTTTATTCTTCCTTGAATTGTTTTTTATCATTTAGTATTTATAACGCTGATTCAGGATTTAACGATTTATAAAAACTCAAATTTCCATTCTTTCTTAAAATTTGGTACTTTTGCCAGTAAAACATCAGATAAGCTTGAGTGAATTTAACAATATGGATGTTTTGCTGTTAATTTGTTGATTTTAAAATTTTAAAAATATATGAAACACAATGTCTTAATAATTTCGGGATTAATCCTATTATCTGTCATGAAAACCGAAGCTCAAACCAGTCCCTTAACTTATCCAATTACTAAAAAAGTAAAACAAACGGATAAATATTTCAAAACAAAAGTTCAAGATCCTTATCGTTGGCTCGAAGATGACCGTTCAGCTGAAACAATGCAATGGGTTGATGAACAAAATAAAGTAACGTTTGCATACCTCAATGCACTGCCTTTTCGTGATGAATTGCGTGAACGTTTGTTAAAACTTTGGGATTTTCCGAAAATGGGTGTGCCGTTTCAAAAAGGCGATTACCTGTTTTATTACCAAAATAGTGGTACTCAAAACCAAAGTGTACTATTTTGCAAAAATATTTACAATCAAAAGGAATACAGCTTACTCGATCCCAACAAAATGTCGGACAAAGGAACCGTTTCTATTGGCTCAATTTCGGTTTCGCCCGATGGTCAATACTTAGGTTACACCATTTCGGAAGGTGGCTCGGATTGGAATACCATAAGAATTATAAAAATTCCAACAGGAGAGTTGTTACCAGATGAAATTAAATGGGTGAAATTTTCAGGAATATCTTGGAATGGCGAAGGTTTTTATTACAGCTGTTATGATGCTCCAAAAGGAAGTGCATTATCACAAAAAAACGAATATCATAAAGTATATTTCCATAAATTGGGTGTTGAACAGTCTAAAGACAAATTGGTTTATGAAAACAAATCATTCCCTTTGCGAAACTATGGTGTTTCGGTAAGCGATGATAAATCATGGTTGTTTTTAACCGAAACTGAAACGACAAGCGGAAACTCATTGTATTTTAAGTCATTACTAAAAAGAGATTCTGGATTTGTAAAAATTGCCGATGGATTTAAAAACGACTATTCTATTGTGGATGTCATCGATGGTAAATTTTTAATGCTAACAAACGATGATGCACCTTCGTATAAATTGGTTTGGGTTGATCCTACAAATCCTTTAAAAGCAAGTTGGAAAGTATGTATACCTGCTAAAAAAGAGGTTTTGCAATCGGCTACATTGGTTGGACCTTATATATACGTTCAATATATGGAAAACGCTGCTTCTAAAGGATATATTTATGACTACAATGGAAAGCAAATTATAGAAATAAAA
>CAZFPO010000091.1:0-12137 GCA_964521105.1 uncultured Lentimicrobiaceae bacterium
AGCTGGAATTAGCTATAAAAATGAATTTAGGTATAACATTAAGTAATCATTTAAATTTTTTATTTTAGCAATTATTACTTTTTGCTATGATTTTGTGTATGCTCAAAAAGGTATTAATAAAATCTATAATATTTATTTCTAAGACTCAAGAACTATGAAAATAAATATAATTTTTCGAGCATTGTTAACCATTTTAGTAAAGGTATTCAATCATAATGTACCTAGACAAAGTTACGTATCCAATGAACTTATTGTTCAATTAAAATCTGTTGCTACACCTATTGCAGCAAATTACTACTTATCTAAAAGGGATTATAATGCTAGTTACATAAATTTTCCGATTTTAGCTAATGTAGAAATTTATTCCCGTAAAACATTTCACAATTCATTGGTAATGAGGGTTTCGTTTAATCAAATAATTAATTATCATATTGATTCATCTTATTTGTATAGCCTTTGCTTAACAGGAAACATTACTGATAAGCAATTAGGACTTGGCACAACGTCAAAGTTTTAAGATAGCATTTCTAAATCGTTAAGCAATAGTTTTATGATAAAACACTATACATTAATTAATTATAAAATAATTTACAATGAAAATACCTATAACAGAGTTATAGCAAATGCTAAAATGACAACAGCAAAAAATAACATGCAAACTAAAAAAAGGACATTATGAAATCACTTAAAATCATCGTCTTGTTATTATTGACAAGTTTTGCAGTATCTGCACAAAACACCTTTTATTATTATCAGGGAGAAAAGATTTTTCTAAACGAAAGAAACGACAAAATGCTTCTCAAACTTTCATCTGATGCCAACAAAAACAGACTTTTAAATCTCATTCAGACTGATTTGTCTGTCGAAATAACATCGAAGGGTAAAACGGAAGAAACTATTGCCTTATTTGTTGTTATAGGGACAAAAAACAAAAGCAATCTTTCTGCATTAACTATTGACAAGTTTCAAAAAAGCCTTGATGTAATTTCTGCTATACCAATGTTGGAGTATGAGGATGGAAAACTACAGGGGTTAACAGACGAGTTTATTGTAAAACTAAAAACAGGGACTACACTTGAACAACTTCAAAATTTAGCAGAGGAAAGAAATTGCTCAATTGTAAAGGAAAATCAGTTTGTCGAAAATCAATTTTTAATATCAGTTTCCAAAACATCAAGTTTAAATTCATTACAACTTGCTAATCTCTTCTATGAAACGGGTTTATTTGAGTTTTCAGAACCAAACTTTTTTCGGGAAAATATATTTAATTCTAATGACCCTTTATTTGACTTTCAATGGTCATTGAAAAATACAGGACAAAATGGTGGTACATCAGGAGCTGATATTAAAATTGAGCAAGCATGGACAATAACACAAGGTAGTTCCGAAATCCATATTGCCGTTGTAGATCAAGGAGTGCAACTCACGCATCCTGATTTAGCTGCTAATCTTTTGTCTGGCTTTGATGCCACAGGTAATGGAACAAATGGAGGTCCATTTAATATGACTGGTAGCAATTCACAAATAGCAGATTTTCATGGAACAGCTTGTGCAGGAATTATTGCCGCTATAAAAGATAATGGAATTGGAATTACTGGCGTAGCTCCAAATTGTAAATTACTTCCTATAAATGCAAGTGTAAATGGAAATATAACTGATCAAGCATTGGCAGATGGCCTTGAATGGGCTTGGAATCCATCTTTTGGAAATGCCGATGTGATAAGTAATTCATGGGGAGGAGGCTCACCTGCAACAGCAATTACAAACGCCATAAATAATGCTGTAAATCAAGGCAGAGGGGGTTTAGGTTGTGTCGTATTGTTTTCTACTGGAAACGATTTTAGCTCTAACGTAAATTACCCTGCAAGCCTATCAAACGTAATTGCTGTTGGGGCAACATCAAAAAATGATACTAAAGAAAGTTATTCTAATTATGGAAGCGCAATAGACGTTGTTGCACCCGGAGGGGTTCAAAATATTTATTCAACTGATATTGTTGGCACTGCGGGCTATTCAACATCAGAATATACATCTTCTTTTGACGGAACTTCAGCAGCTTGTCCACATGCAGCAGGCGTTGCTGCATTAATTTTATCAGTAAATCATTGTTTAACAGGAATACAAGTAAAACAAATTTTAGAATTAAGTTGTGATAAAGTTGGTGGAATTTGTTATGGTGTTGGTCAGCCGAATGGGTTATGGAATAATCAAATGGGTTATGGTAGAATTAATGCATATAAAGCTGTTCAATATGCATTTAGTTTACAAACAAACATTTTTGTTAACACAGGAGGAAACGACCAAGGTGCTACAAGTAATTTTCAATGGATTTTATCAAGTGGAGGGTGTTCTGGTTTAGGGGCAGCGACCTATATAGTAAAACGGCACGAAGTAAAAACAACCGTTTACTATTCAAATACACAAGCACCTGTATTAGTTGGAAGCTCTAATGGTTTTTCTGCTGCTAATCCCAATAGCGGAAATTATTTTATGGATGTAATGAGTGTCTCCGAAACTTCTGCTCAAGTGAGAACTTGGGTTTATGAAGTTGTAAGCACTATATCTGGACAGCAACTTTCTTGGGTTCCTACTAACCCAGCAAATGTTAAGTTTAATTTTACTGTTTTAAGTTCTCTTTCTAACAATTTGTATTTCCAAAATCAAGTTTTAACAGATACAGAGGTTCACAATGCAATGACCAAAATAGAAGCAGGTAAAAATGTTACAAGTACAGTTCCTGTTGGTAATTATATTGTTCAAAATGGGGCAAATGTAACTTTTCACGCAGGAAATGAAGTTGTTCTTTTAGATGGGTTTGTTGCGGAAACAGGAAGTAATTTTCACGCATATGTTGACCCGTTTTTTACTTGCACTCAATATTCATTGGGAAGAAAGGCAAACAACAATAACGACCAATATCCCGCTATCAAAGATTTTAAAGTAGAACTAATTGAAAAGGCTCGACCAATCTCTGCTATTGAGAAAAAAACTGAAGAAACTATTTTTAAAGTATATCCCAATCCGTCAAGTGGTGATATTTCAATAGAATACAACTTGTACATATCTGATGATTTCATAGAAATTACTTTACACGACAATTCTGGAAGGCTTGTATATAAACTTAAAAACAAATCAACACACGAAGCAGGCACTTATATAGTAAAACTTTCAGGTGTTGACTTGCCCTCAGGTACATACCACTGCATTTTGAAAACAAATAATACCTTTCAAACAAAAGAAATAATCATTGCTAAATAAAACGACTATGAAAAATTTGATTTTGATATCAGTATTCTTGTTTGCTTTTATTTCCTGTAAAAAAGAGAAGTTTCCAAAGACTAATGAACTAAAAGGAAGTTGGACTGAACAGACAAATAATTCCTTCAAACATAAATTATTTTTTGAGGAAGAAATCATGTGCTTTTTCAAACAAACAACTGTAGACACCCTTATTTATAGTTTAGACGATAATCAAAAACTTATCTTCCTTAAACTTAAAAATAATCCGTCAGCAGGAGAAAGTAGCCATAAAATCTATATAAATAAGGACAATAAAGAACTGAAAATTTTTGGGTTGTTTGCGGGAACAAGTACGATTGAAACAGTTTTTAAAAAAGAATAGTATACAGGCGAAGCACTAGCTATAATAGAGGAGACTGCCCCACTTGTTAACCTGACGAGAAGAGCCTCTCACACCACTGAACATAAGCAGAATATCCGCAAAACAAAGGTTCTGCAGCTGTAATTTCAAGATGTTGGAAACAGCTGTAAATTGACCCACCAGTGTTGTATTTCAGGCTGTGACACTAAATCCCAAAGGTGTTGTGGTAAAGTGTCGTGGTGCTAAGCACTTAGGAAAAGGCAATCCAAGAGATTGTCAGGTAGGAATATAGGAGTTGAATACAAGTAAATTGTCGAAGAGGTCTTGAGAAGTGAAAAAATATTCTTCCATCAGAGTCCCTTTTAGGAGACTCTGATGAGGTTAGAAAACCATTGTTTTTGAAATAACTCCGTTAGGAGTTATCTGTGAATAACCCCCAAATTTATTTGGGGGTTATAAATCCATCGTTTGCAAAAATTAAACTCTGTAAGAGTTTACCCATGAATGAAAAGTTTGCTCACATTAGTATGAACTAAAAGCAATTTGAAATGAAATTTTTTATAAAAATCTTGTTCTTTTGTTTCATATTATAAAATAGTCAACTCCTATGGAGTTGGTGTTTTTTGTTTTGTTTACACCCCCAGATAAATCTGGGGGTTATGAACAGTAAACACTTACAGTGTTTGATGTTATACCATGTTGAAAAGATAGATAGTCCAATAATTTACATTATGATGAGACCTCCTTCGGCGGTTAACACCACCACGGCGATTAAACCACCTTCGGCGGTTAAAATTCCTCTCCGTCAGCCGACGGTTCTGAATGACATTTTTTATGGATAATTGAGCGGAATAGCTAAGACTCTCAAAGAAGACTCTTGCTTTTTAATCACATTTCCATAAAATAAAAGCAGCATAGCCCCTTTTAGGAGACTCTGATAAGGAAAATCAAAATAATAAATTCTAATGCAATAACTTACAAAAAAAACGTTTGAAAATGAATAAATTATTACATTTGCATTAGTTACATGATTCAATTCTAATTTTGTGAAAATTTATTAGTACATAAAATAATTCAACAATATGAAAAAATTAATATTTTGTCTTTTTATAGTTACGGTTACTCATAATTCGTATAGCCAAAGTAGAGAAAATTTTTCAACAGAAATTGATGTAAACTATTACAATTACTTATCAATTGGGCAAAGTACAAATAATTTCAACTATGGTTTTTCACTGCTTTTTTCAAAACATATTAAAAAACTGAAAATTAGTACAGGTATAAATTACTCTACGAAATCTTATTTTTATGAAGTAACACCGATTGTGGCAGATAACTACTTGTCTAAAAAGGAATATAATATAAGTTACCTAAATTTTCCGATTATAGCTAATGTAGAAGTTTTTTCCAAAAAATCATTTCAATATTCATTGCTAATGGGGGCTTCATTTAATCATGTAATTAATTATAATATTGATTCTTATTATTTATATAATCCTCGAATACGAGAAAATATTTCTGTTAAGAAAATAGGGCTAGGCACGACGTTAACTTTTGGAGCAAGCATTTCTAAATCGATTAGTAGTAAATTTAGGGTAAATTTCGCCCCGTTTTTAAACTTTAAAATAAAAGATAACGAAAGTAGTTATTACAGAAATATTGATGATGATAATCTATCTGTTGGAGCCAAAATTAGTTTTGAGTATTTATTTTAATCTTCAAATATTTAAGTATATTACTATGTTTTTTTCAGGAGTCTAAAATGAGGAACAATAAAAACAGAATCAGTAATTTTATCGCTAATTATAAGTTAAAGTATTGTTAAATGTCTGAAGTTAAGTGACTATTTTTTATAAGTTGTCATATTTTTACAAAATATGACAAATTTTTGAAATATATTTAGTGTGAAACATAAATAAATTTATAATATTAAATCCGAAGGTCATGAAGGCAAAAGTGTTTTTTTTATTGTTTTTGTTAATGTTTTTCAATGCAATGTTTAGCCAAACAGTAATTACGATTCAACCCGATTCGTTACAAGGTAAAGATGCTAGAATTAATAGTGTAAATATGTACACATCAGGTTCATACATCGAGTTGCCGGTTGCTGCTTGGACATTCAGTAACATACCCGGTATAGATATCTCACTTATTGAGTTTGATTTAAGTATTATTCCTCCGTCGTCAAACATTGTATTGGCAGAATTGTATCTTTATGGTTCTCCTGGTTTGCCATCGGGTGGTCATTCTACTGCGAGTGGTTCAAATGAAATTATTATTCAACGAATTATTGAAAACTGGGATGAACATAGTGTTACATGGAATACTCAGCCAAATTCAACTTCTGTTAATCAAGTAATTAGCGAGGAATCTACGGATCCATATCAGAATTTTGTTTTTAACGTTACTGATTTGGTTCGAGACATGTATGAAAATCCATTAAATAGTTTTGGATTTCTTTTAAAACCCCTTCACGAAGATTATTATAGAAAAATGAACTTTTGCTCAAGTGATCATCCTGAACGCAAAAATCATCCAAAATTAGTTATTACGTGCGATAGTGTATCAAATGTGGGAATTAACTCGCAAAATTCAAGTCCCTTTAAAATATTTCCTAATCCAATTGTTGACAATATTAATATTTCGATTTCTAATAATCAGCTTTTTAATATTGTAATTTTTAATCTTTTTGGTGAAGAAATGTATAGTTCTAGTTGCAATTCAGGCTTCGTTTGCATCAATGCTGAAAATTTTATTTCAGGTCTTTATTATCTAAAAATTACATCAAACCAAGCAGAATTTGTTGAGAAAATAATTATTCAGAAACCCTGATTCTTCAAACATAATGAATCGATAATTTAGGATTCTTTCATCAAAGTCTCTCAAAGAGGACACTGATATTATATTCATCCTATCCTAAAAAAATCAGCAGAGTCCCATGCTGGAGACTCTGCTGAGGAAATAAAGAATTTAGTGGCTGGATAGAATGATCGAGAACAAGGCGTTTTTGAACATTTTCTCGGGAGTTAACTAATGTTAATGACTGAGAAAATTTTCAAAAAATAACGCTGTTATCTGGCATTATATAAAGACACTATTTTATTACGCCAAGTTCTTTTCCAACCTTAGCAAAAGCAGCAATAGCCTTGTCAAGATGGGCAACTTCGTGAGCTGCTGAAATTTGCACACGGATACGAGCTAAATCTTTCGGCACAACTGGGAAGCTGAATCCAATTACATAAATTCCTTCAGCTAATAGTTTTTCAGCCATTAAACCGGCTAATTTTGCATCGTAAAGCATTACTGCACAAATGGCTGAGCGAGTTGGTTTGATGTCGAAACCAGCAGCAAGCATTTTCTCTACAAAATATTTTGTATTACTGTGTAATTTATCTTGTAATTCGTTGGTTTCGTTCATCATATCAAACATTCTAATTCCTGCAGCAGCAACCATTGGAGGAATAGAATTAGAGAAAAGATAAGGGCGTGAGCGTTGACGAAGCATAGCAATAATCTCTTTTTTACCGGTAGTGAAACCACCAATAGCTCCACCAAAAGCTTTTCCAAGCGTTCCGGTAATGATTTCAACTTTTCCTTTGAGGTTATAAAGTTCGGTAACACCACGACCTGTATCACCAACAACACCAGCAGAATGACTTTCGTCAACCATAATCATGGCATCGTACTTATTTGCCAATTCCATAATTTTATCCAATGGAGCAACATTTCCATCCATTGAAAAAACACCGTCGGTAACAATCAGTTTAAAACGACAATCCTTTGCAGCAATTAGTTGTTGTTCCAAATCATTCATGTCTGCATTGGCATAACGAAAACGTTGTGCCTTGCACAAACGAACGCCATCAATAATAGAAGCGTGGTTCAATGAATCGGAAATAATGGCATCTTCTTCGTTTAAAAGTGGTTCAAATACGCCACCATTTGCATCGAAACATGCTGCATATAAAATGGTATCTTCGGTTCCGAAAAAGTTGGCAATTTTTTGCTCCAGTGTGCGGTGTAAATCGGTTGTTCCACAAATAAAACGCACAGATGACATACCGTAACCTCTTTCGTTAACTGCATCCGAAGCAGCTTTTACCAATTCGGGATGGTTGGATAATCCCAAATAGTTATTGGCACAAAAATTTAATACTTCGCTACCGTTTTCCAAATGAATTACTGCCGATTGTGGCGAAACAATAATACGTTCGTTTTTGTAAGTGCCAGCTTGCTGGATATTTCCTAATTCAGCTTGAAGAAAATTTTGAAATTTTGAATACATGATATGATTTTTTTAAATTTTTTTGTTTTTGCAAACCTACTTAATTTTTGAATGATATCAAATATTTAAGTTCGTTTTTTTATTAATCCCGAAAATACTTATCAAATGAATCGATTTTGTCATAAAATTTGCAACTTCAAAGCAAATTTTTCGCCAAAATCATTGATGCTTTTCCATATCAAACCCCTCATGAAATGAGGGGTTACAAATATTCGACACCTACGGCGTCGTAATTTTATAAAATAACATGATTTAATACTAAATTTATTTCAACTGCGTACTCAAGAGGATTATTACTTTATTAATTAAGGAGAAGTGTTGTCAAAGTCAGAAAAAAAGATTCACTCCAAAAGGAATGAATCTTTTACTATGAATTGTTTTAGTTATTTTTTGGGAACTTTAAATTTGGGTTGTTTGAAAAATTTCTTAAATCCTTGATTGTGATATACATTAGGTATTCTTATTACTGAGAATTTTCCATTTGTAATTGTAAAATCTTCGGAATTTAATGTGCCACTACCACTAAAAGTGCCTTCAACTAACTGACCTACATTGCGATAAAAATTTACGCTTATTGTAAAAGTGGTTAAACTTAACGAAGTACTGTTTGGTCCAATATTAAACATAGATAACCATGCGTTTGACGTATTTGAGTACGTTCCAGCTACATTATCATAAAAACCAATATTAATATTTCCATCAATACCGCTAAGCGTAATGTTTGTAGTTTTAAATATTTGACCCATTTCGTTAAATTCCGAATATTGAGCTGTTTTAGTTACATAAAAATTACTATAAGTTTGGTTGTTAAAACCGGCACCATTAATTGTGAACTCATTTGGACCAGTAGTAACATCGCATAAAAACACATCTTCGATGGTGTCTATATTATTTACAAAATTTGGATAGATGTATTGAGAAATATACGAATTTCCGTTATAAGCCCACAAATATAATCCCGAAGCAGTGGTAGAAACTGGAATTGAATAATAACCGTTGGTAGTGTTTATCATCGATGAGTTTTCGAGTGATGAACCCCAGCTAATTCCAACCGTTCCTGATACGGGTGTTTGACTACAATTAATAATTCGTCCTCTAACGGTGTTCATTTGAGGCACCGAAAAATCGATGGTTGTAGTTTGTCCAGGACTTAATACTCCAGCAGGTTTTGTTTCGCTATATCCAAAATAATTTGTAATACTAACATTTAAACTAACTCCCGATGGTACATTTCGGGTGTATTTGCCTAAATTATTCGTTACAGTCCACGATTGTCCTGTTTTAATAGAAACTCCGGAAACTGGATTGCCCGAAGCATCGGTAACGGTGCCAGTTATAGTCGCTTGAGTTTCGCTCCATACATCACAATTCCAATCGGTAAAATGCGAGACTTGACCTACATATTTATTTCCTTGAAGAGTAGCTTGACCATCTTCTACCCATTTGCCTTTAGTGTTATCAAAATACCATAAAGGAATGGTAGTAGGGGCAGTGCCTGTCATTGAATTAGGAACGCCAACTTCGATGGTTGCATTTGAAGCGGTTTCATTTTTTAATTGTAATGGGTTTCCGCTATCGTCTTTAATCTCTACTTTTATTATACCGAATGAATATAATATTCCAGATGTATTTGATGAATTTAAGGCAAGCATATCGCCACCAGGTATCAATTTGTCAAAGTTATCAGCACTTGGGTCTAAATAAGCGATACACACTTCGGCATTACCGGTAAAGGCATTTCCGTTTGCATCAGCTAAACTATTTGCTGGAAGAGTAACTTTGGTATTTAAAGAGGGGAGAGACACTGTACCTCCAATTGAAGGATTTACAAAACTTGTGGTACTAATATCCGAGTTTTTTGGTATCAACATCGCTTGAATTATAACTACACCATTTGAAGGACGCGCTTCGGCTCGTGTAACTTTTAAATAATTATCTTTTGAAAAAGTTAAAATAATTCGGGTTGATGTAGGCACTTTATGAAAGTAAAATGATCCATATTGAGTAGTTGTTTTTGGAGCAATTGTACTACCCTCTAATTTAACGGATACTCCTTGAATTGGATTATTGTTTAAATCGACCACAATACCCGAAATAGTAGTGGTGGTGGTGGGTACTACAGGAATAATGGGGTCATCGGGTTTGTCATCTTTTTTACAATTTGTGAAAATTAATGTACTTATTGTAAAAAAACAGCACAAAACAATAAAATAAGAAATTTTTTTCATGATACTGCGTTTTAGTTTGTAAATATTTAATAATATATTACAAAAATAGTAAAAATTAATTTAATATGTTGTTGCTGAATAATAATAAATGAAAAAAAATATTTTGGTAAAAACAAATTGAAATATTATTAAATTTGCTCAAAAATATAAATAGCAATGGAAAGAATTTTAGTAATAGGTTGTGCCGGACAAATTGGATCGGAACTGACGTTAGAACTTCGTAGAATTTATGGTGATCAAAATGTTGTTGCAAGCGACATTCGGAAATGTTGTGGTGTTTTATCCGATGGTGGTCCGTTTGAGTTATTAAACGCCATGGACGCAGAAAAAGTTGCCGATACCATTCGTAAATATGACATTACACAAGTATATCATTTAGCTGCAATCCTCTCGGGAAATGCTGAAAAAAATCCACTTCCATCGTGGGATATTAATATGAAATCGTTGTTAGATTTGCTCGAAATTGGCAAGGCATTAAAACTCAAACGTATTTTTTGGCCTAGTTCTATTGCTGTTTTCGGACCAACTACACCTCGTCAAAACACTCCTCAACAAAGCGTTATGGACCCTAATACAGTTTACGGAATTAGTAAATTAGCTGGCGAGCGTTGGGTGAATTATTATCGTAAAAAATACGGTTTAGACACTAGAAGCTTACGTTATCCTGGGTTAATTAGCTACAAAACCGAAGCTGGTGGCGGTACAACCGATTACGCTGTGGAAATTTATTACGAAGCTATTAAACATAAAAAATACGAATGTTTTCTTGCGGCGGATACTTATTTGCCAATGATGTTTATGCCCGATGCCATCAAAGCAACTATTGATTTAATGAATGTGGAAGAATCAAAATTAAGCGTTCACGACAGTTATAATGTAGGTGGCATGAGCTTCAGTCCCGATGATGTGTTTAAAGCCATTAAAAATCACATTCCCGAATTTGAAATTTCGTACAAACCCGATTTTCGTCAAGCAATTGCTAATTCATGGCCCCAAAGTATTGATGACAGCGTAGCTCGCAAAGATTGGAATTTGAGCGATACATACAATCTCGATTCCATGACTAAAGTGATGTTGGACGAAATTGGAAAGAAATTTAAAAAGTAAAATTTTAAGGATTATATTACGAAAAGGCTGTTCAACCCAAATTAATCAATAGGAGATTTGAAAAAATCGAACTACTTGATTTAGTTGGGTTTAATCCCGATTTAATGTTTGTTTCAATTCGCATCAACGAATTGATTTAGAAACATTTAATCGTTTCAGTGATTATATCGCAAATTCTGGGCTTAATGAAAATTTGATTGTGACTTTTATAATAATTAGTAAGCGACAAATAATCATTATCTTTGTATTATAAATTTTAACGAAGTTAAATGAACATAATTGCGAAAATAACAGGTATTAAGTATAAAGTAATTTTATCGGACGACTTAAAAGATGTTGAAATTAACAAATTTGATATAAACGATGCTCCTTCAGCGTGTATACTAAAAGACAATAAACATTCATTTGCAATTTCAAAATGGGTTTCACCCAAACGAACACGCTCTTACCCTTTTGAACGTGTTTTTAATACGTTGCATTTTTCAAAAAAAATAACTGTAATACCAATTGTAAAGGACGAAGGAGAAGAAGGTGATAGAGATTTTATTCAGTGGGACACAGTTTCGTTAATGTCTTTATTAGATGTATTTGTAATTTTCGCATACTATGAAAAAGCTGAAAAAAAAGACCAAAAAATCACGAATCAGCAATTCAATAATAAGTATGTTATTTCTAAAATAAAAGAAATTGAACAATATCATAGTTCTGCTTTACATTGGAATTTACACGAACTAAACACTAATTTATATAGTATTATTGACAAAGTAAAAACTTCTTATTCAATAATAGAAAAATTAACGGGCGTAAAACTTCACAATCCCAATGGTTTAGATAATTTTATAGAAAAAATAGAAAAAGATATTTCATTATTTATGGCTTTTTCAAGGGGTAAAGCTGAAAAAGCTCAGTCAAGAGA
>CAZFPO010000092.1:0-12028 GCA_964521105.1 uncultured Lentimicrobiaceae bacterium
ACTATAAATATATTATTAAACTATGGTTGTTAGCTTTTTGTTTCATTTTTAAGTTTATTGTTGTTTTTTCTAAATTACTTTTGCTATTTACTGATTTTAAAATTTAATTAAATGTTGAAAAGAAATAAACTCTCTTTATTTATTTTATTGTTAATGTTTTTCTTGTCGTGCAAGCACTTTAACCACGATGAAATTATTGTTGAAGGCGAAGTTATGGGGCTTTCTTCCAATAAAGTGAGGGTTTTTGAAGTGTTGCCCCAAGAAATAATTTTAATTGACTCAACATCGATTATTAATGGTAAATTCAAAATTAGAATTAAACAACCCTCGGTGAGTTTTTATACCATTCAATTTAACGATAACGAAAAACTTAATTTTATTGCTAAAGGTGGCGATGAAATAATGATTAAAGGTAATTTTTTAAAAGGAATGGAAAGTTTTGAAGTTCATGGCTCAGCTGAAAACGATTTATATACCGAAATGAATAAACGATTAAGAAAATGTTACATGACTACCGATTCGTTATCAAAAGTCCTCACAAATTCGGTTTATTTAGATAATTATGAGCTTATAAAAAAATCCATCGATAGTTCATATAATGCCCTAATTGAAAATCATCGTAATTTTTTGAAAGGAATCATTACAAACAACTCTAATTCGTTATTGTCAATCATGGCATTTTATGAATCGTTGGGAAATAGAAGATTTTTTGATAATTATAAGGATTTTGATTTGATGACGATGATTTACAGCGGGTTAAATAAGTCGCTTAAAGGAAATATTCACTGTGAAGCGTTTAATGAAAAATACGAAAAAATTAAATCAGATATTGAAAATTCTAAAAACATAAAAGCATCGCTGATGCCTGGTAAGCCAGTGCCTCAAATTACTTTTTTTAGCGAGGATAAAGGCGTAATTTCTCCATTAACTTTTAAAGGAAAACCTTTTTTAATCTTTTTTTGGGGATTTATGTCGCAAAAATCAATCGATTTATTTCCAAAAATAGCAAGCTTTTCGAAAAAACACAATGTTGAATTATTAGCGGTATCGCTCAATCCAAATACTAATGACGCTATTAAATTTGTTGGTAAAAAACTGCCCGCAGCAATTTGTGTTAATGAGGAAAAAATGTTTGAAAGTCAATCGGCTCAAATGTTTGATGTAAAAGCTGTCCCTTCCTTTTTTTTAATAAATTCTGATGGAAAAATAATAACTCATTCCGAAGATTTTGATTCGATTGTTGTTTATCACAAAGAAATAAAAAAATGAAAAAAAGAACGATTGTTATATTTATTAGTTTGTTCTTCATCATTTTTCATTTTGCCTTTTTAAAAGCATATTGCCAAAAAGCATATTTCCAACAACAGGTAAATTACAATATTGACGTTCGACTTGACGATAGTTTGCAAATACTTAGCGGAACTGTTGAAATGAAATATATTAATCGTTCGCCCGACACCTTAAATTTTATATATTTTCATCTTTGGCCCAACGCTTATTCAACCGAAGAAACGGCTTTTGGAAAGCAAAATTCAACGTATTTATCTTCAAAGTTTTATTTTTCGACACCACTACAAAAAGGATATATCCGAAATTTGAATTTTACGGTTGATTCTGTTTCAGCCAAATTTATATACGATGATAAAAATCATGATTTTGGTCAGTTAATGTTACCTCAATTGCTTTTACCTGGGGATAGTATTCTAATTAAAACTCCATTTATTGTTAAAATTCCAGATGCTTTTTCGCGAATGGGACATGTTAATCAATCTTATTACATTACGCAATGGTACCCTAAACCAGCGGTATACGATAATCGAGGTTGGCATGTGATGCCATACTTAGATTTGGGCGAATTTTATTCGGAATTTGGGAATTATGATGTGCAAATTACTCTTCCCGAATCGTATTTGGTTGCTTCAACGGGAGTCTTGCTTACTCAAAGCGAAATTAACCGAATTGAAGAACGAGTAGAAGATACAAAAAATGCTGTAAATATTGATTCATTAGCTAACTTTTCATCGAATAATTTAAAAACAATCCATTATTATCAGGAAAACATTCACGATTTTGCTTGGTTTGCCGACAAAAATTATCTCATTGATAAAAGTTATGTAAAACTGCCTTCTACCGAAAATTTCGTGATAACCTACACCTATTATCACCAAAAATCAAAAAAACAGTGGTCGAAAGCCATCGAATATGTGAACAATTCCATTTGGTTTTATTCCGATCAAATTGGACATTATCCGTATCAACATTGCACTGCCGTTGAAGGACTGCCCGGCATTGGAGGAGGTATGGAATATCCAATGATTACATTAATAGGACCAGGTGGAGATGATAAAACTATCGAACGAACCATTATCCACGAAGTGGCTCACAATTGGTTTTATGGAATTTTGGCATTTAACGAACGAAGGCATCCGTGGCTTGATGAGGGATTTACTAGCTTTTATGAAAACGAATACATGAAATGGAAATATCCTTACACAAATTTTATCACTTCTTTAACCAATCAGGCAAATGAAAAAACACCAAACATTTTCGGCATAAAGGATTTTCCTGCTATTTATATGCAATATATTGCAGTCCAATATCTTCAATCGAGAAATATTGACCAAAAAATGTCGCTTTCATCTGAAAAAATGAATCCAATTAATTATGTTATTTTAAATTACTATAAACCCGTGTTAATGCTAAATCAGCTTAAAGAATTATTAGGAGCATACACTTTTAAGGAGCTAATGAACGATTTTTATAACGATTGGAAATTTAAGCACCCATATCCCGAAGATGTTAAAACCTTTTTTGAAACTGAAACAAACAAAGATTTATCGTGGTTTTTTGATAAAACAATAAATAAAAACACCATTTCTGACTATAAAATTAAATCGGTGAAAAAAGATACAGGGGATAAAAATAAATGCACGGTACTAATAAAAAACAAAACAACCATTGAATCTCCTATATCAGTTTCTGTCATCGACAAGGAGCAAAAAATAATTTCGGAAACATGGTATGATGGTTTTTCGGATAAAAAAGCATTTACTTTAAGTATTCCTGATTCAGCATACCGCATTAAACTAAATTATGGATTTAAAACCACTGAGTTAAACCTTTTTGATAACAGTAGCCGTATTTCGGGAATATTTAAAAAGACAACACTTCCAAAATTTCATTTTTTGTATCGATTTTCAAATCCTGAATATTCTCCCATTTTTTACACACCGGTTTTAGGTTGGAATAGTTACAATAAATGGATGGTTGGAATTGCAATATATTCCGACCCTGTAATTTTGCGAAATACCGATTATGTTATAAATCCGATGTATTCCGCAATTACGAATAGCTTGACAGGCTGTGCCGATTTTGGCTACGTAATCCGTCCACGTAACACTAAAATTTCAATGATTCGACTTGGTGTATTGGCAAATCAATATAATTACAAGTTTGCTAGAGTTGAAAAACAATGGACTAAATTTTCGCCCGAAATAAATATCAGTTTCAAACCCACCGATGGTAAAAATTATTATCAAGAAGTGCGATTGCGTAATATTTTTGTAAATCAAGGGGTGTTTTTAATAAATCCCGTTTATGATTTTACCGGTTCTCCAACAGGCTCATATCAAACAATACAAAATGTAAATTATTGGATTGCAAATTTTACCCATACTATTCATCGTTATCATAAAATAAATCCTTGGAATTCGGTGATAGACATTCAGTATAATGACGACTTTTTAAAAGCATCGGTTGAGTTTTCGGGCGAACATTATTACCGTAAAAAATCAACCATCGATTATCGGTTTTTTGCTGGGAAAATGCTTGAAAAAAAGAGTCAGATTATACCGAATCCTAGGTTTAGAGCCGATGGTATTTCTCCTTCATACGTTGGAGGAAATGATTATTTGTTTGACCATGTTTTGCTTGGTCGGTCGGAAACAACAGGTTTTTTTGCACGTCAAATGGTAATTCATGAAGGCGGTTTTAAAACGGCTACTCCTTTAGGTGTTTCAAAATGGATAATTGCAGCAAACACATCTATCGAAATACCGCAAATACCCTTAGTTCGAATTTTTGTTGATATAGCTACTTTTGAAAATGCAAAACAAGTTTTAGGTAATGACGAAATATTTATTTATGAAGCCGGCTTTGAATTTCAGTTTATTAAAAATACGTTTGAAATATTTGTTCCATTCTTGATTTCTAAGGATTTAAGAAGAGTAAGTGAACTAAATGGTGAAAAGTGGGGCGACAGAATAAGATTTGTATTAAATTTGAACGCTCTAAACCCTTTTAAGTATAAAAAAACAATTCATAACATTGCCATCTAAAGAATCCATATCACACATTGAGGGACAGGTTTATTTTGTTTCCGATTCCCATTTGGGAGTTCCAAACTATGCATCGAGTTTAGAAAGAGAAAAAAAACTTGTAAAATGGTTAGATGAAATAAAAGCTGATGCTAATCATCTTTTTTTATTGGGTGACATTTTCGATTTTTGGTTTGAGTACAAACAAGTAATTCCTCGTGGATATGCTCGTTTGTTGGGCAAGTTAGCCGAATTGTCGGATAGTGGTATAAAAATACACTATTTTATCGGTAATCACGACATGTGGGTTCGCGATTATTTTGCAACTGAAATTGGATGTAATGTTTATGACTCGCCACAGGTTTTTCAAATTAATGGGAAAAAAGTCTTTGTTGCCCACGGTGATGGATTAGGACCTCGCGACCGTGGATATAAAATTATGAAAAAGATTTTTTCGTGCAAATTCAATAAATGGATATATGCTCGTTTACATCCAAATTTCGCCATTTGGTTTGGGCACTTTCTTTCTCGACGAAGTAGAGCTGCAAATGCAAATAAAGATGAAGTTTATCATGGAGAAACAAAAGAATTTTTAATCCTTTTTGCGAAGGAAAAAATAAAAACGGAAAACTTTGATTATTTTATTTTTGGTCACCGACATTTAGCGTTGCAGATGAACATTGACGAATCAGCAATTTATATTAATACAGGCGATTGGGTGCGAATTTTTTCGTATGCCATGTCTGTGGGAGACAAAATAGAATTAAGATACTTTAAAGTCGATTAAATGAGGCAACACGTACTTGTAATTTTCTTCCTTTTACTTGTAAGCCTTTCTTTAGGTAGCACAATAAGCACCCTTGATTCAAATCGCACAATGGATTATGAAAATCCAAACGATTCCCTTACAAAATCGAAATTAGTTATTCAAAAAAACACTCAGGAAGGAATAAATTGGTTGATATTACCCGTACCAGGCTACGGTTCGGATATCGGGTTTAAATATGGATTAGTCTTTTCATTGTATAATTTTAGCAAACCAACTCAATATCCCGATTTTAAAACCAACATCCATTTTGAAATTAGTCGCACAACAAAAGGAATTACCGACATAGTATCTCATTTTTATACAAAAAAAATTCTCCATACACCATTAAGCTTATTGGCAAACATTTATTACCGAAACGAAAATGCTTACGATTTTTGGGGATTCAACGGGTCGCAATCAAAGTATAATATTGATTTTCAAAAAACAGGAACAGCCGATTTTGTTTCGGAAGTTTTTAATAAAATTGAACGCAGTTTACTTCGTTGTAATTTAGATTTTTCTTATCCAATAACAACTATGCTTAATGCACATTTGGGGTGGAATTATTTTGATGTAAAAATTAAACCTGCAAGTGCTTATTTTTCGCACCGCGATTCGGATATACAAGAACAAGACACTTCTGAAAGTTTGTTTAAAAATTATGTAAATTGGCAAATTATTCCCGAATATGATAAAAACGGGGGCTTTGTTAATCTTTTAAAAACAGGTTTTTCGTTTGATGATAGAAATTGTGAATCATCACCTACCAAAGGACAATTAGCAGATGTGGTTTTAATTTATGCACCCGGCATTATTCAATCAAACGGAAAGACATTTTTAAAGTTAAGTGCATCGGTTCATAAATACATAAATATTTATAAAAATAAAATCATTTTTGCTTCTCGTTTGATGTATCAATCAACGTTAAAAGGCAAAACACCTTTTTATATGCAAAGTTTTTTGTTCTCTACTCGAGTAATATCCTCTTTAATTGAAGGCTTAGGAGGTGGAAAAACCATACGCGGAATTGACCGAAACAGAGTGGTGTCTGATGGGTTTTTTCTTTCAAACTTGGAGTTACGTTACAGCTTTTTCGATTTTAATTTATTTAAACAATCTTTTTCTTTTGAGCTAAACCCATTTTTTGACGCTGGTATTACTACAAAACCTATAAAATATGATAAATCACTAGTTCCCGAAAATCCATACCTTTTTCCAACCCAAAAAGACAAACTTCATGCATCGGTGGGTAGCGGTTTTCATATAATTATGAACAAAAACATGAATGTTTATTTGGATTATGGCTTTTCAATTACAAAAGAACCTTATAAAGGAATGTATTTAGGATTTAATTATGTTTTTTAAAAATGTTTTATGGATAATTATGAACTTTTAATTAGTCGCCGAAGTATTCGCCAATTTACCGAGGAAATTCCGAGTAAAGAGGTGGTGGTTAAATGTATAAAAGCAGCCATGTATGCACCTTCGGCTCGAAATCAGCAGCCTTGGCAATTTATGATAATCGATGACAGAAACGTAATGGATAAACTTTCGGAGGTTTCGGAAAATTTGCGATTAATCAAAAAATTACCCCTAATTATTGGCGTATTTGGTGACTCCACTTTCGATAAAACACCAAATTACTGGGTTCAGGATTGTGCGGCTGCTACTCAAAACATACTTTTAGCTGCACATGCATTAAAAATGGGTTCGGTATGGATGGGAGTTTATCCGCGTGAAGATAGATATATCCCGGTAAAACAAGCTCTAAACCTCCCCGAAAATATCACTCCGTTTTCGTTTGTTGGTATTGGATTTCCAAATGAAAAGCCATCATTTCCTAAACGATTTTATCCCGAAAGAATAAGATATAATGATTGGGAAAAACCGCTCGATTTTTAATATCAAAACCCATGAGTAAACCAATCGACCATACACAAAATAAGAAAAGCATAAAATATTATGTCCGTAATTGGATAGAAAAAAAACGTAAAAAACTTCAGGGTAAAACCGTGGTTGATTTTCCGGCAGGAAATGGCGTTACATCAAAAATCCTGTTCGATGCCGGCGCTAACGTTTATCCTTTTGATTTGTTCCCCGAATATTTTAAACAAGACAATTTGGTTTGCCAAAAAGCAGACATTAACGAAGGCTTATCCATAGAATCTAATTCGATTGATTTTTTTATTTGCCAAGAAGGAATTGAGCATTTTGCTGACCAATTAAAAGCATTCAAGGAATTTAATCGGACACTTAAAATTGGTGGTAAACTTTTGATTACAACGCCCAATTATTCGAATTTACAATCACGACTAAGCTATTTTTTAAACGAAAGCGAAAAGTTCAATTCCACGATGCCGCCCAACGAAGTGGATAGTATTTGGATGTCGCAAACAACCGATAAAAATGAAATTTATTATGGGCATATTTTTTTAATTGGTATTCAAAAAATGCGATTGATGGCTTATCTTAATGGATTCAAAATAAAAGAATGGCATCCAACACGTCAAAAAACCACTTCATTTTTGCTTTATCTGATGTATTTTCCTATCATTTGGCTCAATGCACGAATGGTTTTTGGCAAAAATTGCAGGAAACATCAAACATCAAATCCAGATGCGATAACAACATATAAAGAGCAATTTCAATTATCAATTTCCCGAAAAATACTCACGCACAGTCATTTAATGATAGAATTTGAAAAAATATCCGAAATTCAAGAAGTGGTTTCGAATTTACAAAGTATGCACAAAACCTTTGGGGAAACGTAAAATTTAACGATAATGCATTAGGGTGAGTATAACCTTGAATCAGTGTCTGGTTCTAAAAAAGTTTACAGGTTAATACTTAAGTAATGCAATAAAAATTACAATTTAATTTTAATCCAGAAATCGATTTAATTTTTTTCCATTTTTACACTTTTTAGCGTAAACCTATTTTAGGGCAAGACAATTTGTCAAAATGCTTGTCTGTCGTGGGTTGTGCGGTTGCGAAGTTTTATTTTCTTTGCTCAAATACATTATCAAATGCTGTTTTTTGTTTTACATAAAGTGAATCATTTTTCCCTCTCACCTGTCCAACGAAATTAATATATCCCTCTAACCGATTAATAAATTTTGCTTTGTCTCTTTGCTCAATATTCGAAATGTTAAAGTGTTTTTGCACTGATGAATCAATGCCGTTTGTTATCAAGTCGTGAAGCATTGCTCTGATTTTCTTTAGCAGTTTTCTGTCAACATTTACTTTGCTGTTTACTGTCAAACCTGTAACTGTCTGCTTGCGATAAGAAGTTTTTAAGCGAATTTTCTTCTCATTTATTTCAAAATTATTTTTCTTTATTATGTTAATGATATCAAGTGTGTTGTTATTTGAAATTGCTGTGTCAGAAGAAAAAGTCAAGTCGTCTGCGTAACGTGTAAATGTCAAATTATTTTGCTTGCAGAAAGTAATTAGGTCGGTGTCCAGTTGAAAGCAAATGAAATTTGAAATGACTGGCGAAGTTGGTGCTCCAATTGGAAGTTTGCCCTCGTAAGTAGTCAGCAAAGTCAATGCAGTTGAAATTTGTTCGTTATAGTTAAAATAAGAAGAAGAAAAAATGTCTTTCACTTGTCGTGCTGAAATACTTGGGAAGAAATCTTTTAGGTCAATATTCAATACAAACTTTCTGTTTACATGAACTTTTGCATTCTCAACGATATTGCAATGTGTTCCTAAATAATGAGGGTTTACAACAAAGCCATGCACTTCATACGGCTTTATCCATAAGTAATATGCTTGCAGAAAATAATTCAGTCGTTTTTGAATTGACTTTAACTGTTTTTCAGGTGCAAAAATTTGTCTTGTTCCACCTCTTTTCTTTTTGATTGTGTAATTCTTGTATGTTGGATTATTCAGTATTTCCTCCAACTCAAAAAATGATGTTTTTAGAAATCGGGTTAATTCCGCTGGTTTTTCAATAGAAAGAAAATACAATGCATTTAATTCATGCTTTTTAAAATTTTCCATTGACTTACCTAAATGATAAGAGCCACCAGTAAAGTATTTTTGTAGTTTACTCTTGCTGGCTTTTGAAAGTGTTATAATTTCTTCTACTGTCATCATGTTAAAAAAAAGAGCCGTTGTAAATTATCTTTGATTTTGTCGCTATTTATGTGAAGCGGAACGAAGTGAGCATCGCAATAAATAGCAATAGTTCAACTCTTCCACTCCATTGTGGGTTGCAGGAACACAACCACCATGTCGTAAATGTTTGACATCATAATTTTTAAAACAACGGCTCAATATCTTCATGTTAAAATGGTGTTTATTCTAAACCCAACTCATCAATCATAGTTTTTATATTCGGATTCTTTGCAGTTAATTCATCTAATCTGCTTTGAGAAAACGAAAAATCATTTTTGTATTGGTCAAAATCTCGGTAGTTGGTAAAGTTCGCATCTCTTAAAAGTTTAACAGTTCCTAAACTTCCGTTTCTGTTTTTTGCAAGAATTAATTCTGTTAAACCTGCTGTGCTATTTCCATCTTCATCACATTCAAGTCCATAATATTCTGGTCGGTAAATGAAAATGACCTTATCAGCATCTTGTTCAATTGCTCCGCTTTCACGTAAGTCGGAAAGTTGCGGATGCTTCGTGCCAAATCTTGTTTCTACGGCTCTGCTCAATTGACTGGTAGCAATTACACAAACATTAAAATCTTTGGCAATGTTCTTCAATTCTCTGCTTATAAAACTTATTTCAAGTTCTCTGCTGTTGCGATATTTATTTGAACTCATCATTTGCAAATAATCAACTACAATCACTTTTACTCCGTTCTCTTGTATCTGCTTTTGGCAATGTGCTTTCAATGCAGGAATGGAATTGTTGCAACTATCATTGACAAGTATTTTGTGTTTGGAAAATTTGCTTTCAATGGATTCTAAATTTTTTTTCTGTTCGTCTGTGAGTTCGTGTTGCAAAATTTTATTTACTGCAATGCCTGAAAGAGAAGAAATGAAACGACTGGTTAATAAACATTCTGACAAGTCAAAAGTGAAATACAGAACTGGAGTTGAAACAGAAATATTGAGAGAAAGATTTACAAGTAATTGGGTTTTTCCCATTGAAGGTCTTGCACCAATAACAACTAACTCACCCAAACCAAAACCGCCAAAGATTCTGTCAAATTCTGTAAACCCGGATTTGATTACATTGCCCTGATGTGATTTACCTTGCAATTGCTTTATGTTTTCCGAAACAAGATCAGCAATGCTTTTTGATTCTCTTGCAACGCTGTTCTGCAATTCGACCTCATATATCAGTTGTTTTATTTGTGAAAGAATTTCCCTTTCATCAGCGTTTTGATTACTAATTATGTTTTCAATTTTATTTTTAATCCCCTGATTCATTTTGTAAAATTTATGTTGGTTTTATTTCTTTTTTTCATTTCTCCGATTTTTTCATTATCGTAATTAAAAACCTTTGATTCGCTGGCATTTTGTCTGTCTATTTTAGCATTGTCGATTGATGTTTGTACTGTCGTCATAGGGTTACCGCTATCGGTTGTATACAGGCACATGTAGCCATTTGTTGCGCCTGCGGGATGGCTATGGAGCTTACTTGCCGTTAGGGGTTTGTTGCTTTCATTCGTTAAGATTGTTGTTTATAAGTTCTTTCAATTCTTTCTTGCTCGGTAAAATAGTTAGGTATTTACTAGCAAAGATTTGTTCGTTATTTTCTGGAAGTGTAATTTCAACGAGCGTGTCATTTTTCTTTTTACAAAGAATAATTCCAATCGTTTTATTTTCACCGTCAAGTTTCACAAATCTGTCGTAATAGTTTACTTTTTAATTTATTGTTGTCTCTGTCTTTTTTCTACACTTGTTGCTAACGGCAGTCCGTCTAAAAACCTCCCAAACTGCGTCAAATATGAACAAAGTTAAGCTCTTTTCCGGAGGTTTCCAAATTTATTGAGATTAATTTTTGTAAAAAATTAAGTTCTTTACATTTGAGCTTTTGAAGTCGTAGTAAGCCGAATATTTGCAAAAAGAGTAAAACAAGGATCCGTAGATACTTTTTGAGCATTTCGGTGTCAACGATGTTCATTAATCCAGAATCAGCGATAGAATCGCTGAAACGATTAAACATTTCTAAATCAATTAGTTGTTACGAATTGAAACAAAGATACTGTTCAAAAAGCTACTTTATCTCTTACGCCTGACCGAGTTATCTTTAACCCACCAGAGGCGGTCAGGCAGGTGATAAACCATAAAGCCCATTGACTTTAACCGTTATTTGGGCTTTTTTTGTGGGGCTTTCTGGCTATCACGTTAAATGTTGGCACTGGCAATTTTTTGTTTTAATTAATTTTTCTTTATTGTAGTAACCAATCAATTACATTTATTTTTTGAATACCATTTATGCTCGTATTATCAAAATCAAGTGTTAATAGATATTTTGGATAATTATCTTTTAAATTATTAAATGCCGAAATCTCTCTATTAAAAGTCTTTTCGTCATTAACGGTGTAAGCTACTTGATAATATTCTCGTTCATTATTAGGCTTTTGAACTACAAAATCAATCTCTTTATCATTATTTTTTCCGACATAAATTTTACCCCCTCGTCTAAGCAATTCAAAATAGACAACATTTTCTAATTTATGCCCTAAATCTGTGTCGTATTTATTTGATGTTGTTATATTCCTCAACCCTAAATCAACAACATAATATTTTTCATTTGTACTAAGTAATTCTTTACCCTTTATATCGTATCGAGGTGCAGCATATAATATGTATGATTGAGTTAGAAAATCCAAATATTTAATTATTGTATTATGTGAAATGCTTTTTTGTGAGTTTCTATTAAGTTCAAAAGCGATATTTGTCGGAGATACATAAGAGCCAACCGAATCAAATAAAAAACTT
>CAZFPO010000093.1:0-10362 GCA_964521105.1 uncultured Lentimicrobiaceae bacterium
ATATTTTTTAAATTTGTAAACAATAAAGTTGCATTTGCTAGTTGAATCTGCCTTTAAAAAATAAATGCCCGAAATTAGTTCACTAATATTAATCTTTGTACCTTCCGACGTCAATTTACCCGACAATAATGGTCTTCCAAATGTGTCTAATAAAATGTAAGGTTGTCCTAATGTAATTGATTCTATCGAAACTGAAATAAATTCATTTGTAGGATTGGGATATATTTTAAAGTTTTTTGGCTCATTGAAATCATTTATGCCCATAATATTTGTAAAGGTTAAACTGATAAAATTATAATAAAGTGTAGTTGTGCTTTCATATCCCGAGTCGGTACCTATGCACACCCATACTTCTCCGTTAGAGTCGGTTGTAATTGTAAACAAATGTGTAGAATTATTTCTGTTAATTAGTGTAAAAACAGTAGTGGTGTCTGAAACACCAACGTGCCCAATTGTATCCATATCCTCACCAGGAGCTGTTTGTTGACCTTTATCAATATTCATTCTGTAAAAACTACCTGAGATAAATTTAATAGGCTCAACAACTGATGCACCTACTTTTACTATCACTCCTTCGCCCGGCTGACCGCCCACTCCAGCTGCATTGGTTGGAGTATTTGAGGCAAACTCAATATCCATTAAGAGTTTATAGGTTGTATTTGGCATCAAGCCCGATATTTTACGTTTAATAAACATAAATAAATCATCGGGATAGTTTTTTCCAGAAATTTTTAGAGCAAACTTACTTGTATTAAGCGGAGAGGGTAAAGCGGTTCTTGCAAATTCAAGTTCACAAAGAACCGAGTCGGTAATAGGATAGTCTGCGAAGTCACCAAACCAGTTATCATAGCCTGTTGTAAAATCGTAAGTAAATGTTTGCGAATTTATATTTGAATTAACAGTAAAAGTTGCTAATAAGAATATTAGTAATATTTTTTTCATCTTTTTGAAATTTTTCATAAAAGATGTAATTTGCATGAAATGATTGCATAAATCCAAAATCATCGATAGTATTGCATAAATAGTTAAGTGTTTTAAATTAAGTAAATCGACTTTTTTAAATCTCCTATTGGTTAATTTGGGTTTAAATGGGTGCTGTTTCGCAAACGACTGGCAGCTTATGACACAAAACAGTTCTAATTTGTTTTGAATAGAAGATTAAAATAAATAATAAAATGATTGGTCAAAAAAGCGAAGAAATAGAACTGTATTATTATTAAAATCGGTACAATTTACTTCGATTAATGAAAATTCTTGACACCGAAATGCTCAAAAGTATCAAAGGATGCTTGTTTCATATTTTGTTTTATTACTAGATATAATATGTCTCTAAAAACTCAAATCTACTTGTCATGCTAAAGGTTTACCTTCCATAGGCATGGCAGATAAATCGGCAGACAGGTAAAAGCATGCAAATTTTTATCAATTTTTAGGGAATATATTTTTGAAACCTCGTTAAAAGGGCTTAAATTTGTTCAAATATTTGCTGTAAATAGGGGTTTGTAGATTTATTAGCCACTATGGCTGTCAAACAGCCATAAGCGGTGTGTTTTAATTAAAGACAACCATAAGATTTTGTATATTTGTAAGTTTGTATATTAAAAAAAAAACATGAGAAAAATAATAATTAATAAGCTTGATTATGTAAGAATTAGGCAATGGATAAGTAACGCTAAACAAGCTAAATCTGTTTCAAGTATCGAAGCAGAAAAACTTCTTGTTGAATTGGAAAATGCGAAAATAATTGAGCCAAAGAAAATTCCATCAAATGTTGTTACAATGAATTCTATTGTTAAATTGACGTTTTTAAACAATAATAAACATGTTTGTTTTCAATTAGTTTATCCTAATGAAGCAAATTTGAAAGAAAACAAAATATCCATTTTTTCGCCTGTTGCAACAGCGTTGATAGGTTATAGTGTAGGCGATATAATTGAATGGATTGTACCCATCGGTTTAACAAAAATCAGAATTGACGAAATTGTTTACCAACCGGAAGCATCGGGTGATTATAATTTATAAATAATGCAAAATGTTAATAGACATTTATAAAAAAGAAATTGTAGAGTTGTATAAAACACCCATTATACAGCAAACGGCATTTTGGTCGATTGTGAAAGAGAAAATCGGACAAAAATCAATTGCTGTAAATTTTAAATTAAATAAGAGTTCTGTTTATAGTAGTATTATATCGGATAAACTTATCAATTCGGATATTTTAGTAATAATTCAATATTTAAATAAAACGGATTGCATTGCTTATATTCCTTATGGTCCTGAATTAGAGCCTGAAAACGAATTTCAAGGAGTTTTTTTAGAAGAACTATCTGAATGTTTACGTTCTTTTTTACCAAAAAGCTGTTTTATGATACGATACGATTTATGCTGGGAAGCTTATTGGGCAAAGGAATTTAACACTTTTGCAGAAAATGAAAATTGGCAAAAAGAGCCATCTGTCAAAACACAAGAATTTAGATTAAATTACAGCACAATTAATTGGAATTTAAGAAAAGCTAGTTCAAATATATTACCTACAAACACTTTGTTCCTTGATTTGCAACCTGATATTAATACTATCTTGGACAGAATGAAGTCCAAAACTAGATATAATATTAAACTATCACAACGTAAAGGAGTAGTAGTACGAACTGCTAATTTGTCTGATATTAATATATGGTATAGATTATATACAGAAACAGCCCAAAGAAATGGGATTTTGCTTAACGATATAAAATATTTTGAAGCAATTTTAACAGCAAAATCAGATAAAACGAAATCGCCCGCAGACGTTTACTATTTGATTGCGGAATTAGATAATATGCCATTGGCTGCAATGTTTTTGGTTGTGTCAGCACACCGGGGTTCGTATTTGTATGGAGCATCATCGAATAATTTTAGAAATTTTATGCCGACATATGCTTTACAGTGGGAAGCAATAAAATTATCAAAGGAAAAAGGGTGTAAAGAGTATGATATGTTTGGAATTTCACCAAATGCTGATAATTCGCATAAATTATATGGATTGTATAAGTATAAAATTGGTTTTGGTGGCGATATTTTTCACAGTTTAGGTTGTTGGGATTATCCTATTGATGATTATAAATACAATGTTTATAAAAGTATGGAATTAAAAAGCCAAGGGTTTCATACTAATTAGAAAAATATTCCCTCGCATAGTGTTTAAAACATTGGGGTTAAAGTGTTTATTCGAGCGTTCTGCCCCCATCAAGGTTGGTGTAACTCGACAGGAAAGTACCCCGAAATCCCCATTTCATAAAGTCAAACCTTCAAAATACCTAAAAACCTCTGTTATATTTTGTTAACATGTAGAATGTCAGCAATTTGTAATATTTGAGTTTGGTTAATCATTTTCATTTAAGCTAATAATTTGTCTCGATGAATGAAAATTATTGATAATGAAGTGTTAAAAGTATATAAGTATGCTTGTTTTGGTTCTTTGTTCGACTTAATACAACTCCAAAAAGCTCAAACCTAACTCTCATGACAAAGGTTTACCTGCCATAGGTATGGCAGATAAATCGGCAGACAAGTACAAAGCATACCAATTTTTATCAAAAATGAATGATTATAATTTTTAAAACTCTTTCATGGGATTAAATTTGAACAAATATTTGCTAGATATGGGAGGGACGATTTATTAGCCTTTGTTTGGCGAACTGCCATAAATAGGCAAGTTTAAAAGACGACATGGCGGTTAAAGACGGGCTGACCACCCAATGTGACAAACAAAATTTTAAAACCAAATTGGAGACCAGAAACCATTCAAAAACGGGGCGGAACTGAAAAGCCATAGGAGTAGGGAAGTTTTAATAATAGAATAATGAAAAAAATAACTTTTATAACATTTGTTGCATTAAGTATCAGTTTTTATGCACATTCGCAGGTGAATCCTCATGCATTAGGACTACGTTTGGGTGGTGGTAGTTTTGTCGGTGCAGAAATATCTTATCAACATGGCTTAGGAAGCGCAAATAGGTTAGAGTTTGACCTTGGTTTTGGTTCTAGTAAAAACCATAGTAGAATGTTTTTATCAGGCATATATCATTGGAATTGGAACATTACCGATGCTTTAAACTGGTACGTTGGTCCAGGTGCGAGTGTTGGATTGTATACATATGACAAAGCCGATAGTTACTTGAATGTAGCAATAGGTGGTCAGATAGGAATAGAATATGATTTTAAGAAAAAGAATGTCCCAATTTTGTTGAGTTTAGATGCTCGTCCGATGTGGGATCTACTTGGGAATCATTCAGGGTTAGGATGGGGAGCAGCTTTAGGAATTCGTTACGTTTGGTAATCTATAACTGATTAATAGACCTCCTAATTTACTGTAATAGGATTGACACTATTAATTTGTAAATATTTCTATTACGTAAAACAAATTCTATTTTAATTTTTGCCAATGCTTAAAATAAATAGCATATTTAACCCTAACTCCTAAAAAATTTAGGTATAAAAGAAAAAAGTGTAATAAATCTGTTATTGCACTTTTTTTTTATTTTTTCACACATAAGTTATTAAGTATCATATAAAAAAGAGAAAATCATAACATCCCGAATGGTCAACAATGTTCAGAAACAAGAATACTGAGCTATAAAGAAGATTGGAAGTAACCGCTAAAATAGCAGCTTTCTTAAAAAAAATGATATAGAATACCTAAATTATGCAGAGTTAGGGTTTAACTCATACCTTCATAAATAAGTGTTTCTTTAAAATCATTGAGCAATTATCATGTGTTTTTAAATTAAGAATACGGTTTTGTTAACAAAAGATATTAAATATTCAAAAGAAAAATATGTAAAATCATAAAATCATAAAATACTAATATTAAGTACTATAACTACCAAAACCGTCATGCTTTATAAAAATAAAAAACTTTTTGAACAAACCATCCCTTTTTTAATTATATTTGCAGTCCAATATAATTGCTATTAGCAATTAAAATAAATAATATGGAATGTTTGTGTAAAATAAAAGATGTTTTTAAAAAGATTCATCATTTTGAACAGAAATTGAACTCAGATATGAATGTAACCATTAATGAGGCGATGGTTTTGTGCAGTTTATCGGATACAAAAAAATGTTCTGGAGATATTTCTACGGATACAGGAATTTCTACCAGTCGCACATCCAGGGTTTTAGTATCTTTGGAACAAAAAGGGTATGTTACAAGGAGTTTTGACAGCACCGACAAGCGCAAGATGATGTTTGAATTGAGCAAAGAAGGAATATCCAAACAACAACTAATAAATTCGATTGAAATCGATTTAAATTTCATTTAATAGAAAAAAAAATATATAAAATAGTATGAAAATTATAATTATTGGCGGCGTTGCAGGTGGAGCTACCACTGCCGCTCGATTGAGAAGAGAAGACGAAAAATCAAAAATTATCCTATTTGAACGTGGTGAATATATATCGTATGCCAACTGTGGTTTACCCTATTATATTGGAGGCACCATAGCCGAGCGGGATAATTTATTTGTACAAACTCCAGAGGCATTTAACAAACGATTCAACGTAGAGGTAAGAGTCTTAAACGAAGTAATTTCTATTATGCCAGAAGTGAACGAGCTGAAGGTAAAAGACTTACGTACTGGTAATACTTATACAGAATCGTACGACAAACTGGTATTGTCGCCAGGAGCAGAACCCGTTCGTCCAAATCTTCCTGGCATCGATACTACAGGAATATTCACCATGCGTAATGTTTCTGATACAGACCGTATCAAATCGTACATCGACGAAAAAAAGCCCAAAAGTGCAATCGTTGTTGGAGCAGGATTTATAGGACTTGAGATGGCAGAAAATTTACACAAATTAGGACTTTTTGTCTCCATTGTAGAGATGGCCGAACAGGTGATGACCCCTCTGGATTATTCAATGGCCTCAATTGTTCATCAACACTTGAAAACAAAAAATGTAGCCTTTTTTCTGAAAGATGGCGTTTCTCTCTTTAGTGAAGAAAACAATCAAATTGTTGCCACGTTAAAAAGTGGACGAAAAGTCCATGCCGATATCATCATTCTGTCCATAGGAGTTCGAGCTGACAGTAAACTGGCTCGTGAAGCAGGATTGGAAATAGGAAATACGGGAGGTATCGTTGTGAACGAATTTTTACAAACATCTAACCCCGATATTTACGCAGTGGGTGATGCCATCGAATTCGAAAATCCAATCATCCATAAAAAGCAAATTACCTATTTAGCAGGACCGGCAAACAAGCAAGGTAGAATTTGTGCCAACAACATAGTTTTTGGAAACAAATCTATTTACAAGGGATCTATCAATACAGCAATAGCCAAAGTATTTGACCTAACAGTAGCTTCCACTGGAGTTTCTGGAAGAACATTAAAGACCGAAAACATTCCTTACCTCTCCGCTATTATTCATTCTGGTTCGCATGCTGGATATTATCCCGGAGCCATCCCAATGAGTATCAAGATTGTTTTTGCTCCAGAAACTGGCAAGCTATACGGTGCTCAAATAGTAGGTTACGATGGGGTAGACAAACGTATTGATATGCTTGCTGGAATTGTAAAATTTAACGGCACCATATACGATTTAATGGAAATAGAACATGCATATGCTCCTCCATTTTCATCCGCAAAAGATCCAGTAAACATAGCTGGTTTTGTTGCTGAAAATATTCTCAATGGCACGATGAAACCTTATTCATGGAGAAATATTGAATCCATTGATTTTCACAAAACTCTCTTAGTGGACGTACGCACAAAAGACGAATATGAACTAGGTTCTATTCCAGGAGCTATTAATATTCCTATTGATGAAATAAGGGATAGTATTGGCGAATTTCCAATGGAAAAAGAGATTGTAGTATATTGCGGAGTTGGTCTGAGAGGCTATGTAGCTGCTAGAATTCTGATGCAACAAGGATTTACAGAGGTATATAATCTGACAGGTGGCTATAAAACCTATGAATTTGCAATTCAAAAACAGAGCAATGAAGATATTTTCGCGAATGACATTATTGGCATTGACAACCAGATTTATCAATCAGAAAGCCAGCCCAAAAATGCCGTAGTTTCATCTTTTAAACCAATGAATATTGATGCTTGCGGTCTGCAATGTCCAGGACCCATTCTGAAATTGAAAAAAAGCTCAGATGAAGCTCAACCAGGACAATTAATGGAAATAAAAGCTACCGATCCGGCATTTTCGGCTGACGTAAAAGCATGGGCAAACATCACTGGCAACCGAATTGTAGAAGTAAAAGAATCGGCAGGAGTTGTTACTGCAATCATTGAGAAAAAAGGGAATGTAGATTTAAAGCCCACCGCAAATAGCACCCAAGCAAAAAACAAATCCCTCATTGTCTTTAGCGACGATTTAGATAAAGCTATTGCCTCATTTATCATAGCAAATGGCGCAATAGCTACAGGGAACACGGTCTCCATGTTTTTCACCTTCTGGGGTTTGAATATCATCAAAAAAGAGAATTCGCCTTCAGTTTCCAAAGATTTTATGAGTAAACTTTTCAGCATGATGATGCCAAAGAATAGCAAGAAGTTAAAGCTCTCAAAAATGCACATGTGGGGATTAGGGTCGAAGATGATACGAAGGGTGATGAAAACCAAAAAAATTGAATCGCTAGAGTCGTTGATAAATCAAGCACAAGAAAACGGAGTTGAATTTATAGCATGTACTATGTCTATGGATGTAATGGGAGTAAAAAAGGAAGAACTTCACGATTTTGTAACTTATGGTGGTGTAGCCGCATACTTAGAGCGAGCTGAAGATTCGAATGTGAACTTATTTATCTAAACTTTTTTTAAAGATAAACAAGTAAAAATACTGTGCATTACCTCAATAACAATTAAACCCAAATTAATCAAAAGGAGATTTAAAAAAACGAACTATTTGATTTTTTGGGTTTAATCCCGATTTAGTATTTGTTTCAATTCGATTAAACGAGTTGTTATATAAACACTTTATAGTTTCAACAATTTTATTGCTGATTTTGGGGTGAAAAGTGTTAGCACAGTGTTTTTATCACTACTGACCGATTAAAATAAATAATAATATTTTATTTCATTGATTATCTCTTTATTAGAGGCGAAAAACAAATCTATTGGGTAGTTTTTTTAAGATTTTCAACCATTTATATGCCTTAATACTGAAGGATGTAAGTTGTTAAAAATCAATTCATCTTAGGACTGTGGCGAAAATTGATTGAAACAATATACTCCAATCAGATGCTTGTAAATATAGTTGGTCTGTAATGAAAAAAAATATTGATAAGCTTTTTCCTTTTTCACAACGATTTTCCACTTTTTAATTTTCAAAAGAGGAGTATGTTAATTTTGATTTTTTAGAAATTTTAATGCGAAAATTAATCTATCTTTGAAAATCCAATATTGAAAAACATAAAAATAGTATCATATGAAAAAACAAATTTTAGGTATAGCTAGTCTTTTTGTAGCTATAACCATAAACGCTCAAACCATAGCGTTACATTCTTCAACAGGAGTTCAAATAATTAAAGGCAATACCGCTCTTGCAACAGCATATACTGCTGCTCAAAATGGAGATACGCTTTACTTGTCGGGGCATACCTTTACACCGCCAGCTGCATTTGACAAAAAGCTAATGATTTTTGGAGCAGGGCATTATGTTGATTCTACATTAGCAACAGGGAAGACTATTATTAATGGGAATTTTGTTCTTAACGAAAATGCTGATTTGTTCTATTTAGAAGGTGTTGAAATAGTGAGTTCTATCTTAATCACTACTAATCATTCCGTAAATAACGTAACTATTAAACGATGTAAAATTAATGGGACGTTTAGTGCTGAAGGAGATTTATCAAATCCTACAACCAATTTGGCATTAATAAACAATGTTTTTGTAGGAAATATTGATTTGCTAAATGCACAAAACGTTTTAATTTCTAATAACATTATAGATGGTGGCATACTAAATACAAACGGCAATCTCATTAACAACAATATTATTTTGGGTGCTCCAATTTACTGTGGCTGGGGTTGTTCAATGACTTTCTTGGGAGATAATAATCAATTGAATAATAATTATTTTTCAAATGTATATTTAACTACCAGTAATGGTAACACTTTTCGAAATTCATTATGTGCTAGTAATTCACCTAATTATGGAGCTAATCCAACAATAATTAACAGCTATGTTAATGTACCAACGTCTTCGGCTTTTGTAAACTTTACTGGAAGTACGTTTAGTTATTTAAGCAATTTTCATCTCCAAAACCCTGCAACGTATGTAGGAACAGATGGCACACAAGTAGGCATTTATGGTGGTACATTCCCTTACAAAGAAGGTGCAGTGCCATTAAACCCGCATATTCAAATAAAAAATATTGCTTCTACAACGGATGCAAATGGTAATTTGCAAATTCAGATACAAGTTGGTGCACAAAATGACTAAGTATGAAAAAAATATATATACTGTGGTTTATATTCTCATGTATTGCTTTAGGGATAAATGCCCAAACAGTATTAAATGAGGGATTTGAATCAAGCAATTTGAATCCTGCAATATCATTCCAATCAACAGGGACTTTCTCATCGCCTCCAGGTATAGTTAATAATACGAATTTTGGAAGCACTAAGGTTTTTTCTTTTGGGAAATCAGTTTGCGGTTCGAGTTGCTTCGACAATTATAAAACTACCTTAATCATTTCATTCCCATCTCCCACAATGGTCGATTCAATCATTTGGAAGGAGATGGAAATTGCTGGAAACTGGGGATCGCAAGGACAAGTTATCCTTGATGATGTCGTATTTGGCGGTGCAACACTTGGCGCTTTGCCGGTGAATAGCGGAGTGCCAAATTCAACTCCTCAAATCAAAGCAATTAGTATTAATCAAATGGTTACAACCATTAAATTTTTGGTTAATGACATCACTAGTTCCAGCGAAATAATTATTGATGATTTACAGATAAAATATACTTCAACACCAAAAATTGTTGGTTACGAATTCTGGTTTAACAATGATTTTGCAAACAAAACTACCACAATGGTAGCTTTAGCACAACAATTAATGATTAACCAAACCATACCAACTACTGGACTTAATCAAGGATTAAATACTCTAAATTTTCGTTCATTGGATGATTATGGAAAATACAGCAATATAGTAAGCCAATTATTTTACAAAACCAATTCAAGCGAAAGCAATGGCTCTCCAAATATTGTAGCATACGAATATTGGTTGAACAACGATTATGCAAATGCTGTGTTAGTAAATACTCCTGTTCAGCAGCAAATAAATATAAACGAATTAATTTCGATGAGTTCTTTAAACAACGGAATACATAATTTTAATATTCGGTTTAAAGACAATA
>CAZFPO010000093.1:10462-11946 GCA_964521105.1 uncultured Lentimicrobiaceae bacterium
TTCTTTAAACAACGGAATACATAATTTTAATATTCGGTTTAAAGACAATACTGGTTTATGGAGTAGTGTTTCGAGTAACATGTTTTACAAAACTAATTCAAGCGAAAGCAATGGCTCTCCCAATATTGTAGCTTACGAATATTGGTTGGACAATGATTTTTCAAATGCAGTGGTTGTTAACACTCCTGTTCAGCAGCAATTAAATGTCAACGAATTAGTTTCTATGAGTTCTTTAAACAACGGAATACATAATTTTAATATTCGGTTTAAAGACAATACTGGTGTATGGAGTAGCGTTTCGAACAGCGTTTTTTACAAGACCAATTCAAGCGAAAGCAATGGCACTCCCAATATTGTGGCTTACGAATATTGGTTGGACAATGATTTTTCAAATGTAGTGGTTGTAAACACTCCGGTTCAACAGCAAGTAAATATCAACGAATTAATTTCGATGAGTTCTTTAAACAACGGAATACATAATTTTAACATTCGGTTTAAAGATAATGCTGGTGTATGGAGTAGCGTAGCAACAAGCCTTTTCTATAAAATAGAAGAACAAATTGTTTCGCAAAATGTGATTACCGAATATCGTTATTGGTTCAACAACGACTTTGCCAGTGCAATTGACGTATCAATATCACCAAACCAGCAGTTTAATTTGATTGATAATATTGATTTAACACATTTTCCCAAAGGTGTTTATGAAATCAATTTTCAATTTAAAGACACGCTCGGCAGGTGGAGTGTTGTTTTAACTGATACTATTGAAAAAATAGCTTTACCAATTGCCGATTTTTCATATTCACCTATGCTATATTGCGATTCTACTGTAATTACTTTTATAGATAATAGTATTGATGGAGACGAATATTTATGGGATTTTGGAGATGGGTCTTTGACAAGCTCAGACGCCAATCCAATACATTCCTATTACTCTCCAAACACTTATCAGGTTAGTCTAACTGTAACAGATACAACGTTGGGTACAGACAGCACAATAGTAATTCCAGTAATCATATATTCGTTGCAAACTTCATCATCAATAACAGAAACTGCTTGTGATAGCTACACAGCACCTGATGGAATTATTCATACTACATCAGGCATTAAAACGGCAACAGTTCCCAATTCCATTGGTTGTGATAGCACAATTACTATTAATCTGACAGTAAATCAAAGTTCGACAAGTAATATAACCATAACAGCTTGTGATAGCTATACTGCTCCTGATGGACAAGTATATACTACATCTGGAACAAAAACAGCAACGATAACTAATGCTGCGGGCTGTGATAGCACAATTACAATCAACCTTACAATAAATACGGTTGATGTTTCTGTAACTCAAAACGGAATAATTCTTTCGGCAAATTCAACAGCGGGTTTATATCAATGGCTAGATTGTAGTAATGGTAATTCTATTATTGAGGGAGAAACAAGTCAGTCGTTTACTGCAACCCAAAATGGAAGCTACGCTGTTAAAG
>CAZFPO010000094.1:0-11823 GCA_964521105.1 uncultured Lentimicrobiaceae bacterium
AATGCCTTTGACCAAGACTTTATATCCCATTGAATAATTTCCTGAATTAATTTTACATTTAGTTTTATAGAGGGGGGCATAATTGTCAACATTTATTTTTTTACAAAAACTTGAATTTTTAGACCAAATACCTATTTCATGCAAAGATATATGTTTCTTGTGAAAAAACAATATGGTTTATGGATTTTTTGAGTTATTTATTAAGATTGAAAGATAATTTTCGTTATTTCTTCTTCAAGTATATTGTTTCAAATAGCAAAGTGTAATAGATTATACTTTGAAATATAATATTGTGGAAGCTAATAGTTATTATATAGGATAGTTATTTAAAATCACACCTATACGTAAAACAAATCCAAAAATCACAAACAAAATACTAATAACTCTGAATATAATAAACATTAAAAATCTAGAAAAGCTGAAATTCACTCTAATTACTTCTAGTATAAAAGCATGTAGAATATTTGATTAACTAAAAATGTAAACTTTCGTCAGAGTCCCTTGCAGGAGAATCTGACGAAGTATAATATCTATGTGTAGAGTGTTTTTAGCAGTATCTATTTATTTACATTATTACAGTTCATTTCGTCCTGTAAACCCCAGTAATTAAAATACTCGCCACCATACTGTCCGCCACCTTCATATTGTCGTCTGATTTGACCATAAGCTAACCAACATTTCCCCTCGTATGTAACTGCAATGTCGACATCCAAATATTTATATAAAGGGAAACCCCATTCGTCTTTTTTTACTTTCCAAATCTCTGAGGTAATAACCACCCTATTTACTTTTCCTTTATCAACTCCAGCAGTAGCCATACTTGTGTACTTTGCATTGGTCATTTTAGTTGAACCTAAACGAACATTATCAATTAATTGCTGACGAAATTTTGCAACATGAGCATCATATTTTCCACTTTTTACATACTCATCAAGCATTGCTTTTTCTTTATCAATTTTAGCTTGAACAGCATCAATACCCGTTTTGTCTTCGAGTAAATATTTTTTATTATAGGTAATTAATGCAATCGGTTCCTCAAAATCCTTTAAAAAACTTTTTGCATTTAAAAGATATTCTTCGTTCCCACTTGAATTTTTTGCATGAATAGATTTAATAATGTTATCCACTTTTGCATTTAACTCAGGAACCACCTTATACACTTCTACTTTGAAAAAATTATCTACATCTTTAACTCTTTTTTGAACATAATCCGTTTTAAATTTCTCTGGACGTTTTGTTTCAAAATCTTTTCTCATGTTATAATAACCAGTATATGAAGGCTCTAAGCTTTTATCCTGAATTTCCCATCCTAACATGGCAAATTTATAATAAGCCTCAATTTTCCGATCATATTCTAAATCAACCAAATAGCTTTCGTACTTAGCCTTTCGCTCAGCTTCTAATTTTTCGTAATCCTGTTCAAAATTTTTCACATACGTTTTTTTGGATTCTTTCGGGTCATCTTGTAGCTTTTTTAGGTTTTCTTTAATTTTTATCAAGCTTTTTGTAACATCTTCATTTCGACCTTCTACATTTTTGTTCCATTCCAAATCTTTTAGAGTGTTTTTAGTTGAACTAATCTCATTCCTGACAATAGAATATGCTCTATAAATTGGATCTTCAGGATCATATTTTGGCACATCATCTGTCTTTTCTGTCATCGCTTCTGTTTTAGGAGTATTAACGGTGGTTTTTTCTGTAGTTTTATCAGTAGTTTTTTCTGTAGTTTTTTCTGTGGCTTTATCTTTAATGTTTTTTAATGAGTTTTTAATTTGTGCATTACAATACGAACCCAATGAAATCATAACAATAAATAATACAATAAATTTTCGCATATTCATATTTTTAAATTAAAAAAATTAGTACGCAACAAAGATATAATAAATCAATAGATTAATCAAATAATTGCTTTTTTTTCAATCTACATTTAGCCATTAACTATTTCACATTTTTCAAACTATCGAATTCTTGAACCGATACTTCTTCCACTTCTTTAAAATTCGATACGGCATTGGTTGATAACACAATACGTCGACCAATAAATGGGCTTAACTCCTCATTCTGCTTATCAACACCAATTATAGGTGATAAACTTTCATCAATAAATAAATACTTACCTTTGGGTACTTTAATATTGATTTTTAAATATTGATTTCGCCAAATACTATTTTCTTTAAGTAAGTAATACGGCGAAATAAAAAGTGTGTCGGAAACTTGTAAATACTCAAAATTAATATCTTTAGCACGTTGGTTAGCAAGCTTTAAGGATCTGCCCTTTGCAAATTTAGATATGCTTAGCTCAAACAAGTTTGTTTCGCCTTGTAGAATTGTAATTTCTGGAATTCCATATAAAAGTTGATCCTCTTTGGTATTTACAATATTCCATCTTCCAGTGTAATAATTACTATTATTTGCTGTAATTTCGTTCATTTTCTGATTAGATAAAGCCTTTAAATAAATTGTATTTCCAATAGGATTATCCATTTTTACAGAATTTATTTCCACCCCTTTTTTACTAAAATCATTGGCAGTACGAAAGACCACTATGCCTACAAAAATTAAGCCTGCTAACCAGATAGAAAAGGTTGAAAGTCCTAAAAAACGCACTTCAAAACGCCATCCAAAAATTAATTTCATTCCATTGTATATCAACATAATGAGGGGCACCCCAATCGTCAACAATAAACCAGCTATAAATAAACTTTTTTCGGAAGCATTATCAATAAATGCATCAATTACTTGCGGAATTGAAAAACTGGTTAAACCCATCGAAGAAATAAAAACGGTATTTTCGACAGGGAAAAATGAAAAAATAAACCCAACCAAAATAAAAATTCCGACAATGATAAACACAAGCCCAAAAACAATTCCTAAAGCCTTAAAAACATGACCAAATATATCAAATATAAAGCTAAAAAAACGTTCGATTCCCGTTTTGGGATGGACTTTACTCGTTGCTTTATGAATAGCATCCGAAGCTTCACTTCCATAGCTTTTCATTCGTTTACCTATGCCTTTAAATTCTTCTTTTATTTTTTTTTCAATATTATCAATATTTACCTGCTCCCCTTTCATTTGAAGTTTTTCAACCGAGGTTTGCGCTTCGGGAATAGCTATCCATAAAACTACATATACCCAAAAGGAACTGCCACCAATTAGAAAAAACACCACAAATAAAATTCGGATAATAACTGGATCAATATTAAAATAGGCAGCAATCCCCGAACAAACTCCACTCACAACTTTATTGTCAGGATCTCTAAAAAAACGCTTACCAATATTTGAGTAAGTTTGCTTTTTTTCCTTTTCTTCCTTATTCGGAGTTTCCTCTTCGCTCATTTCTTGAGGTTCGCCAAGTTGTTTAATAATTGATTCCACATCCTCTATAGTAATTACCTGTTTTTGAGGTGTAATTAACAATTGCATTAATTCAGCTATTCGCGACTCAATATCTGATGCAATTTCATCCGTTCCATCTTGATTGGCAAAATGAGTTTTAATCGAACGCATATATTCTTGAAGACGATCGTAAGCATCTTCATCAATATGGAAAATCAAACCGTTTATGTTTGCTGTGAATGTTCGTTTCATTTTTTATATTTTTATGTTTTACGTAATGTTTCTTATTTCGTTCACTGTTTCAAGCATTTCTTGCCAAGCCTCTTCGAGTTTCGACAAATAAATTTTACCTTCATCGCTAATTCGGTAATATTTCCGTGGCGGTCCGGATTTGGATTCCTCCCAGCGATACGACAAATATCCATCGTTTTTTAACCGCATTAGCAATGGATACATCGTTCCTTCAACAACTATCAGTTTTGACTTTTTCAACACATCGATTAAATCCGACACATATGCATCTTGCTTTGCTAAAACTGATAAAATGCAGAGTTCTAAAACTCCTTTCCGAAATTGTGTGATATTTTTTTCTTCATTCATGCGACAAAGATAATACAAAAATTAGTACTATGCAATACAAGGTACTAATTTTTCGACAAAAAGCCGTTTTTGGAGGTTGAAAAAATAAAAAAACCCATTTGGCATTGTCGCCATACAGAGGTTTATTGTATTGTCCTCATCAGAGTCATCTGCGAGAGACTCTGATGGAGACTTTTTCATCCACATCAGAGTCTCCTGAAAGGGACTCTGATGGTCAGAAATTTTTATTGAATCAAACTCAAACTTCGCTTTACAAATTCAGTTAAATCTTCACCTTTTAAAATATTTTGTGAAAGTAACGCTAAATCAACCAATTGTTTAGTGATATTTTTTTGTTTTTCCTCATCTTCTTCGTGAACTATTTTATCAACCAAAGGATGATTGGTATTAATTACCAAATTGTACGAATCCATTTCGGGCATAAACATTTTTTGACCACTCATTTGTTGCATGTCTTTCCAACGCCTCATAAATTCGGTTTGGGTAATTACAATTGGCAAATCACTGTCGCTCATATTTTCGGATACCACATGGAAGGTTTTACTATCAATTTGTTTTTCAAAAATTTCTTTTACTTTTTTAATGTCATCATCTGAAAGTTTAGAAGGCAACTCCCCTTCTTTTTGAATTAATTTATCAATCACATCCGAGTCGACACGTGCAAAGGTTGTTTTTTCAAACTTGCTTTCGATATGATTAACAAAATGATTATCTAAAATTCCATCCATCAATAAAATATCGTAACCTCGCTCTTGTGCCGTTTTTATATAACTGTGTTGTCCAATTGAATCGCTCGTATATAAATGGACTAAGGTGTCGTTTTTATCTTTCTGAAGCGTTTCGATATGTTTAGTGTACTCTTCACGAGTGAAATATTTTCCATCAACGTTTTTGAAAAGTAAGAATTTTAAAGCACGTTCGTAGAATTTTTCATCGGTAATCATACCATATTTAATAAACACGCTGATGTCGTCCCATTTTGTTTCAAAATCCTCGCGATTATTTTTAAACATCTCTTCTAACTTGTCTGCAACTTTTTTAGAGATATGTCCAGAGATTTTTTTCACATTGCTATCGCTTTGCAAATAACTTCTTGAAACATTTAAAGGAATATCTGGTGAGTCTATCACACCGTGAAGTAGTGTCAAAAAGTCAGGAACAATTCCCTCAAGTTGATCGGTAATAAAAACTTGATTGCAATAAAGATGTATCTTCTCTTTTTGGACTTCAATAGTTTTGCGGGCTTTAGGGAAATATAAAATTCCATTCAGATTAAAAGGATAATCTACTTTGAGATGAATATTGAAAAGAGGCTCATCAAACGAAGACGGATAAAGTTCGCGATAAAACGATTTGTATTCTTCGTCGGTAATTTCGGTTGGATTTTTCTTCCAAAGAGGGTTTGTATTATTGATGAAACGATCTACTTCAAATTCCTTAGCTTTTTCATCGCCTTCGGGAGTTTCCCATTTTTTTTCTTTTCCAAAACGGATTGGTACAGGCAAGAATTTACAATATTTCTTTAAAAGGTTTAAAATTCGGTATTCTTCCAAAAATTCCATGCCATCTTCGGCAATATGTAGAATGATTTCGGTTCCACGATCGGGTTTTTCGATGGTTTCTATTTGGTATTCTGGACTTCCATCGCACGACCACTGAACCGCTGGGGCATCTTCACGCCATGATTTTGTTCGAAGTTCAACTTTTTCAGCAACCATAAATGCCGAATAAAAGCCTAAGCCAAAATGTCCGATTAGTGAAGCTTCGTCAACCCCTTTAAATTTTTCGAGAAACTCTTCGGCACTCGAAAAAGCAATTTGGTTAATGTATTGATCTACTTCTTCTTCGGTCATTCCCAATCCTCTATCGAGAATGGTAATTGTTTTTTTATCCTTATCGAAAAAAACGTCAATGGTTGTATCACCAAGTTCGCCTTTAAAATCGCCAAGCGAAGCCATGGCTTTTATTTTTTGAGTGGCATCTACGGCATTTGATATTAACTCCCGAAGAAAAATTTCATGGTCGGAATAGAGAAATTTTTTAATAATCGGGAAGATGTTTTCGGTTTTAACGTTGATATTTCCTTTTTGCATGATATAAATTTTAATTTTTGCTTTCGTGCAGTCAAAACACATACCATGTGAAATTATGTGACATTTTGACAGTTTGTTTTGTCTATAATTCCGATAACTTTAAGCCATTGAAAGTCTAAAATAATTGTTAAATACAAATACTTATTTTTTTTTAGTTAATTTATTTGTTAAAAAAGTTATTATTTTTGACTATTATTGAGATAAGAATAACTTTGCATCCAATTTGAAAATTTACAATAAATTAATATGAAAGCAACACATATTGAGCACATTGGGATAGCTGTAAAAGATTTACAAACATCCATTCGTTTTTACGAAGATATTTTAGGATTAACGTGTTATGCATTAGAAGAAGTCGTTGATCAGAAAGTTAAGACGGCTTTTTTTATGATAGGACAAACCAAGATTGAATTATTGGAAAGTACCGACCCTGAAGGTCCAATTGGTAAATTTATCGAAAAAAAAGGCGAAGGGATTCATCACATGGCATTTGCTGTTGAAGGTTTAGCAGAATGTTTACCCGAAATTGAATCCAAAGGTATTCAGTTAATTGATAAGACGCCTCGCAAAGGTGCCGAAGGTTTAAATATTGCTTTTTTACACCCAAAATACACTGGTGGAGTTTTAACTGAATTGTGTGAAGACCCCAAGAAATAAAGATAGAGAAACTAAAAATAATTAATAAAAGAATTTCATTATGACAATGCAGGAGAAAGTAAAAGAATTACTAGATTTACGAGTGCAGGCTCGAATGGGAGGAGGTCAAAAACGAATAGACAAACAACATAGCCAAGGAAAAATGACTGCTCGTGAGCGTATTAATATGCTTTTAGACGAAGGAAGTTTTGAAGAGTTTGACATGTTTGTTACACACCGTTGCACTGATTTTGGTTTGGAAAAAGAATCTTATCTTTCAGATGGAGTTGTAACAGGGTATGGTACCGTTGAAGGAAGAACCGTTTATGTTTTTGCTCAAGATTTCACTGTTTTTGGAGGTTCCTTATCCGAAACATTTGCAAAAAAGATTTGCAAAATCATGGATATGGCTATGAAAGTTGGTGCACCCGTAATTGGAATTAATGACTCAGGTGGAGCTCGTATTCAAGAGGGAGTTAATAGTTTAGCAGGTTATGCTGAAATTTTCCAACGTAATATCATGGCTTCAGGAGTAATTCCACAAATTTCGGCCATTTTTGGACCATGTGCTGGTGGTGCAGTTTATTCTCCAGCTTTAACCGATTTTATTTTAATGTCGAAGAAAACAAGTTACATGTTTTTAACTGGACCAAAAGTTGTTAAATCTGTAACTGGAGAAGATGTTACTCAGGAACAATTGGGCGGTGCAACTGTTCACGCTACAAAATCAGGAGTAGCACATTTAACTTCGGATACTGAGGCTGAAGGCATCAGCAAAATTATCAAATTATTGAGTTATCTTCCTTCAAATAATATGGAAGACCCTCCAACTATTCCTTGCGATGACAGCATTAGAAGAATGGAAGATCGATTAAATTCCATTATTCCTGAAAATCCTAATAAACCTTACGATATTAAAGATGTAATTCATGATATCGTAGACCATCGTGAATTTTTTGAAATACACGAAGCATTTGCTCCAAATATTGTGGTTGGTTTTGCACGTTTTAACGGACGAGTGGTGGGTATTGTAGCTAATCAACCTAAGTTTTTAGCTGGAGTTTTAGATAACAATTCATCCCGAAAAGGTGCTCGCTTTGTACGTTTTTGCGACGCTTTCAACATTCCGATTGTAACGTTAGAAGATGTTCCTGGATTTTTACCTGGAACAAATCAGGAATATGGTGGAATTATCATTCACGGAGCAAAATTATTATATGCTTTTGGTGAAGCTACCGTTCCTAAAATCACAGTTATTCTTCGAAAAGCCTACGGTGGTGCATACTGCGTGATGAGCTCAAAACACTTACGTGGTGATTTCAATTATGCATGGCCCACCGCTGAAATCGCAGTTATGGGTCCTAAAGGTGCTATTGAAGTTTTGATGAATAAAGATATTTGCAAAATTGAAGACGCAAATGAAAAAGCAGAATTCATTTTTGAACAAGAAAACAATTACAGAGATAAATTTGCAAACCCATATGTAGCTGCAAAATACGGATATATAGATGAAGTAATTGAACCTCGTAATACTAGATACCGTATCATTCGTGCTCTTGAATCACTTGTTAATAAAAGAGATACAAATCCTCCAAAAAAACATTCAAATATACCTTTATAGGATTAATCAAAAATTAATAACATGCAAGATTCTTCAAAGAATATAAATAACAAAATAGCTACAACCGCTTTGTCTTATCATTTAGATAATGATAATTTAAATGACAAAATAGCTGTAACCGCATTGTCACTTCATTTAAATACGGATAATTTAAATGATAAAGTTGCTGCAAGTGCATTAGCAATATATCTAAATTCCGACTCGATAAAATGTAATCCTAAGATAATTGCTCAAATCGCACTAGCCATTCATCTCAGTATTGAATCGGGTGATACTTATACATCTATTCCTTCTAAAAAAGAAAGTTTGGTGGTTAACTATTCAGCTTGGAGTAATAAAATATTAATGATGAGACAGTTACCAATAAGAAAATAAATATTTAACAAATAAAAAAAAAATAGTTTTATGAAAAAGTATGTTTTTGCAATAGACAATCAAGATTTCAATGTTGAAATACTGAGTATTGAAAATGGAAATGCACAAGTAAGTGTTAACAATGAAGTAATTAATGTTCAGATTAAAGAAGGACAAACAAGCGTTAAGCCAGCAGTATCAGCAGCACCAGCAACACAAATAACTACAGTTTCTACTCCTTCTGCACCTGCTATCGTTGAAGCACCCATTGCTGAACCTAAGCCAGTTACTGCAATAAATGGCAAAGTAGTTTCAGTTTTAAAATCACCACTTCCAGGAATTTTAATCGGACTTAAAGTTAATGTTGGTGACAGAGTAAAAATAAATGATGAAATTCTTGTTTTAGAAGCAATGAAAATGGAAAACAACATTACTTCAGAATGTGATGGCGTTGTGCTATCTATTAAGAGAAATATTGGGGAAGCTGTATTGCAAGATGATGTATTAATCGAATTTGGCGAATAACATAATTTTAAACTATCATGGAATTTAATTTACACGTTGTTTTTTGGGCATCATTCATATTGATTTACATCATTGTATTTGCAATAGACATGTATGCGACCGGTCACAGAGATGGAATGATATCTGTCAAAACTGCTTTGCGATGGACTGCTCTATGGATTACCATTGCTATTTTATATGGTGTTTCAATTCTATTATTTTATCCTCAAAATATGGAAGCAGGGATGGATCCATCTATATCCACAAGATCTGTAATGTTCAGTAAGTTTATTGCCGGCTATTTTACAGAATATTCATTGTCGGTGGATAATCTATTTGTTTTTATTATGATTTTTTCATTAATGGGAGTTAGTGAAAAGAATCAACCACGCTTGTTAAAACTAGGAATTTTATTATCAATCGTTTTACGAATTTTATTCATACTTGTAGGAATGAGTCTTGTTCAACAATTTGGATGGATAATCTATATTTTTGGTGCTATTCTTTTATGGACTGCCTATAAAATGGCATTTACAGCCGAAGATGATCAAGTTGATCCTCAAAATAATTTTTTGTACAAATTTGGTTCAAAACTATTCCCTGTTGACCCTGATTTAGACCATCCTCATTTTTTCTCAAAAATAGATGGTAAACGTCATATCACAATGGTTGCGTTAGTATTTTTAGTTATTGGTTCAACCGACGTTTTATTTGCCGTAGATTCAATACCTGCCATCATTGGAGTTATTGCTGATGGTGCAAAAAACATTTTAACACACGAAGAAGAAAACTTTATTGCCATAACTTCTAATGTTTTTGCAGTAATGGGCTTAGTTTCATTATTCTTTGCATTAAAAGGAATCATGGGTTTATTTAGATTCTTAAAACATGGAGTAAGCTTTATATTATTTTTTATTGCAGTTAAAATGTTGCTTTCTTGGTGGGAACCAGTTGAAAACATTTTTAAACACCACTCTTGGGTTTCGTTGGCTGTAATTATTGGTACATTATTAATATCAATTTTACTTTCGATTATTTTTAAAGAAAAAGAAGACATTGAAGATCTTCATAAAGAAATAGATGATTTAAAACATAAAAATTAAAACAAAAAAACATGAGTTTCGAATTTAGTGCATTATTCCCAGCAATTGCTGGTTTAACATGGCAGCACTTTGTAATGCTTGCCGTTGGAGGCATCTTAATCTATTTAGCTATCGCTAAAGAATATGAACCTTCTCTTCTTCTACCTATGGGTTTTGGAGCAATTTTAGTGAACATTCCTTGGTCGTCAGCTTTGGCAATTGCTGGACCAGAAGGGATTGAAGATGGCGTATTAAAAGTATTTTTTGATGCAGGTATAATGACGGAAATCTTCCCCTTACTGATTTTTGTAGCTATCGGGGCAATGATTGACTTCTCCCCTCTTTTCCGAAATCCTTTTTTGCTTTTATTTGGAGCTGCTGCACAATTTGGAATATTTGCAACGATGGTTTTAGCAACCTTATTAGGTTACGATCTTAAAGAAGCTGCTTCAATTGGAATTATTGGTGCTGCTGATGGTCCAACTTCAATATTTGTTGCCAGTTTATTTGCAAAAAACTTAATGGGACCAATTTCGGTTGCCGCATACTCGTACATGGCTTTAGTGCCAATTATTCAACCTCCAATTATTAGAGCACTTACAACTAAAAAGGAAAGACGAATCAGAATGAGTGGACAAGGTGATAACAATAAAAAAGTATCTCGCGTTGCCTTAATTCTTTTCCCAATTTCAGTTACCATTATTGCAGGATTAATTGCTCCCGTTTCTTTAGCTCTTATCGGTTTCTTAATGTTTGGAAATTTAATTCGCGAGTGCGGAGTGTTAAATAAATTATCGTTAGCTTCTCAAAATGAGTTGGCAAGTTTAGTTACCATTCTTTTAGGTATTACCATAGCATCTACAATGACTGCTGAACGTTTTGTAACAATTAGTACAATGAAAATTATCGGATTAGGTTTAATCGCGTTTGTATTTGACACATTTGGCGGTGTTATGTTTGCAAAACTTATGAATATCTTTTTACCAAAAGGCAAAAAAGTTAATCCAATGGTTGGTGCATGCGGAATTTCCGCTTTCCCAATGGCTGCTCGTGTAGTTCATTCAATGGGTTTGAAAGAGGATAAACAAAACTACCTTTTGATGCCTGCAATCAGTGTGAATGTAGGTGGTCAAATTGGATCAGTGGTAGCCGGCGGATTAATTCTTGCTCTTATTCCATTATTTGTTTAATAAAAGGAGGTAAAAATGCAAAATAACACTCAAGATACCGTACAAACTGTTCAAGGAACAAATGAAGTACAAGTAATAGTAGCTGACACAGCCACTGTTGCTACAACTGTAAAAAAAACCAACGCAAATGATACCACTTCATCTATTGAAGTTACGGGTATTGCTATGGTGGCAATATTTGTATTTATGTTCATTTTCTTTTTAGTGATTAAAGCTATTGATAAACTTTTTCCATATAAAGATTAATTTTAACATTACATTTCAAACTTAACGTTAAAAGGTTTGACTTAAAGAGGATGTCCAATTTTTGGCATCCTCTTTTATTTTTATTCAGTCAATTTTGAAAAACAAAAAGAGGCTTTTCTGTTTACAAAAAAGCCTCTTTTTGAATATAACCTTAAATC
>CAZFPO010000095.1:0-11668 GCA_964521105.1 uncultured Lentimicrobiaceae bacterium
TAGCGGTATTTTTGTTTTTCGCACCTATGCAATTCCCAAAATAACCCAACAAAATAATCTCCAATTTTGTATTCACTCATTGTTCAAAATGCAATTTCGATTTAGTGTTATTAATTTTTTAGGTATTTTACCTAGAAAAAAATCCCAATTTTCTCTATTGTGCAAGCACATTCATAAATATAATTTTGCTCAAAATCAAAATCAATAATTTATGAGAAAAATCAGAATTGTTTTAAGTAGTTTAATTGCAATAATTGCAATGAGCAGTCAAGCCCAAGACTCACTTACAAAAGAATCTCCTTTTTCGTTTGGTGCCGAATTAGTTAATCGTTACATCTGGCGTGGAGTTAATTTAGGTGATAACACACCAAGTATTCAACCAACTGCAAGTTTAGCTTTTGGAAGCGAAAAACACGCTTTTTCAATTGGAACATTTGGTGCGTATTCAATTGGCGGTCAGCAACTTCAAGAAGCTGATTTGTTTGTTTCCTATACCTTTAAAGAAATGTTTGGAGTTACTATTACCGATTATTTTTTTCCTTTTGATAACGGAATGAGTCCCAGTTATTTTAATTATAAGGATTTACAAACATCACATGTTTTTGAGGGTATGATTTCGTTTTTAGGAACCGAAAAAATTCCTTTATCCCTAATGTTTGCCATGAATTTTTATGGAGCTGATGCCCGAAGAATTAATTCCAATGGCTCAGATGGTGGCATAATGATGTCAAAATATTTAGAGATAGGCTACACCAAAAAATATTCAAACATGGATATGAAACTTTTTGTTGGTGGCACACTTGATAATCCAAATCGTGATAATGGCGAAATAGGATTTTATGGCAATAAATCATACGGAATTATTAATATAGGTTGTAAGTTGTCGAAAGAAATAAAAATTACGAACGATTTTTCTTTACCAATTCAAACGCAACTTATTGTTAATCCCGAATCGGAAAGAATATTTATAGTTTTTGGTTTTACACTTTAATTTCAATTATTCATTTTAAATTTTAAAAATTATGTTAGACACAGGTTCAACCGGGTTTATGTTGCTTGCCACAAGCTTAGTTATGCTAATGACGCCCGGCTTAGCATTTTTCTACGGTGGTTTAGCAACCAAGAAAAACATTCTTGGTATTATGATTCAAAGTTTCGTTTCGTTAGGCTGGACTACCGTTTTGTGGGTTGTTTTTGGTTATTCACTTTGTTTCAGCGGTGGTGAAGGTGGAATTATCGGTAATTTCGACAAGGCATTTTTAGCCGGAATTAATTCCAACTCCTTATATGCCGGAAATGGAGTTATTCCTGAGTATGTGTTTATTGCTTATCAAATGATGTTTGCTATCATTACTCCTGCGTTAATTACTGGAGCATTTGCTAACCGTGTTACCTTTAAATCGTATGTGCTTTTCTTAACTGTTTGGCAAATTCTGGTTTATTATCCTTTTGTTCACATGATTTGGGGTGGTGGTATTTTAGCCGAATGGGGCGTTTTAGATTTCGCTGGTGGAATAGTTGTTCATGCAACTGCTGGTTTTGCTGCACTTGCTTCGGTTTTCTTTGTTGGTGCCCGTGTGGATAAAAATTCTACGCCTAATAGCATTCCATTGGTTGCAATTGGAAGCGGTTTGTTATGGTTTGGTTGGTACGGTTTTAATGCCGGTAGTGAAGTAAAAGTTGATTTCGTTACTAGTATTGCTTTTATTAATACCGATATTGCTGCTTCATTTGCTACTATTACATGGTTAGTTGTTGAATGGTTCCGCGAACGAAAACCAAGATTTATTGGATTATTAACCGGCTCAATTGCTGGCTTAGCTACAATAACTCCTTGTGCTGGATTTGTTCCGCTATGGGCATCACCTCTTATTGGTATTGCAGCTGGTATTGTTTGCTATTTAGCAGTTCAGTTAAAAAATAAAATGAAATGGGACGATGCTCTTGATGTTTGGGGAGTTCATGGTGTTGGTGGTGTGCTAGGCTCAATTTTATTAGGTTTGTTTGCTTATAAATCAATTAACGAAGCAGGTGTTGATGGTTTAATTGCTGGTGGTGGTGCTTCATTTTTGATAAAACAAACAGTGGCTGTTGTACTTGCATCGGCTTATGCTTTTGCATTTACATACTTAATGCTTTACTTAATTAATATGTTAACCCCTGTTAGAGTTTCCGAATCTGTTGAGGTTGAAGGACTTGATTCTTCTCTTCATGGTGAAAGAGCTTACGACGAGGGCGCATTATAATTCCAAAATGTTGTTTTTTTGATGGGAATTGCCCGAAAGGGCAGTTCCTTTTTTATTTATTTATGATGATAAATTTTTCAACAAATAAATCAGTTTTTAAAACATAATAGCCGTTTTTAAGTTTTGAAACATCGATTTTTGAATCAGATTTATTTAATATTCCAGATATAACAAGCTCGCCAACTAATGAAAATATTTCATATTTACATGGAGTTTGTATGCCCTTTACAACAATTTCAATGCTCGCTGGGTTTGGATATATTAAATATTGTTTATTGTTATTATTTTCCGAAATTTGAGTGGGATAACTTTCGAGTTTCATTTCGATGTACGAAGCTTGTGTTGCATTATGAAACACTTTATTTTCGGCAGCAACAGTATCGCCTGCAACGTACATTGTTCCACCATTATTCAAATTTCTATCGAAACGAGGATAGTTTGACGATGTAATATCAACTCTAATTCGATGACCTGCTAAAAAGGTAGTTGCTGTATTGGGTAAGTCAATTTCTACTTCATAAACATTTCCAGGAATCATCGATGAGGTGTCGCTCGTACGATATCCGTTGCGAAAACGCATTCGTTTAATACCATCAGCTAAAATCATCGATCGTTCATCGGGATAAACATCCGTTAAACGAGCGGTAAAGTCGGTGTCAAATCTATTGGAAGAAACAAAAAGATGAACCTTCGAATTACCAATTAACCGTACATTTTGCGATAAAACAGGAGTTGAAAAAACTAATACGTCACTTCGCGATTCAACCAGTGGAGCTTGGTCGTATGGTCCTTGAAGTAAATCATTGCGAAGTGTGGGTCCACCAATGGTTGGTGAAGGATTACATGGGTCATAAACAAAACTTGAAAAAGCAGAATTTGAAGTGGGTATTTCGGGTTGCAATGTCATGTTTTCGGTTAGATATAATTTTTTTGTTGGTATTGCTGATGTTGCCCATTGTTGACTTTCACGCCAAATGTTTTCGCCAATCTGAAAATATCTAACAACGGGTTCATTTGCCCAATTGTTATCAATGTCTCGCAAGTAGGCATCAAAATATCGAATTACCAACGAATCACTCCAGTTACAGGCTTCATTGAATGTAAGTTCTCCTTGATTACACGTGCCCACTTGAGCCGTGCCAAATCCACCATGTGCCCATGGTCCCATCATTAACTTATGCTGATTTCTTACCGATATATCCGATGAGGTTTGAATGGCTGTAAAAAAAGATAGCATCAATTCAACATTATGATCGTACCAGCCACCAATCATAAATGCCGGAACTTTTATTGATGTTGGGTAATAATTTTGATTTTGAACGTAAATCCATGTATTGCTATAAAAAGGATTTGATAACAGAAAGTTAGATAAGCCATATCCTAAATTATCTAATTGTTGCACATATTCTGTTCGATATACACCACCAGTGTAGTACTCGGAATAGTCGAACTGAGGTGCTGCAACTAATGGGGCTATACACGTTAAGTGTGGAGGATTTTCTTTGGCTGTTTGAAACTGTATTTTGCCTAATGCCGATGGTCCCCAAGTGCCAATTTTACCGTTCGACCAACTTTTAGTAGCTATCCACTCAACTATGTCGTAGCCATCTTGTCCACGGTTTGGGTTAGCTACCATTGCCGCCGATGAACCGTAAAATCCTCGCCAATCTACAATTACATAAATGTAATTACTCGAAGAAAGATTTAACCCTACTCCCAAAGGTAAGCTGTAACGATAAAGTTGGCGGTTATATGGTGTTTGAATTAAAATTACTGGACCTCCTTGTGCTAAAGATGTTGGAATATAAATATCGGCTGCTAATTTTTTGCCATCTCGCATTGGTATCGAATCTACTATTGGAACTAATTGAGAAAACAACTTTAAACTAAATGTAAAAAATGCGATATAAATAAATACTTTTTTCATTAGCTGTAATTTTAAATTGAATAGATAAAAGTAATGAATTTTCTATAAATTAATTTTCCATAGTACAATTAAATTTTTATACATTTGCCATAAGAAAGCAAAGGTGCATTTATGCATAATAGGGAATCCGGTGTAAATCCGTAACTGTTCCCGCAGCTGTAAACTCCTGTAAAGGTGTTGCTTTTGCCACTGTGAGCCCTTGGGCTGATGGGAAGGTGCAACATTTGGGAGTAAGTCAGAAGACCTGCCAATGCTTTTGAAACATTAACCGACTTTCGGGAACAAAAGTCATTATATTATGAAAACAACTAGCAAATTCTTTTTTTCTTTTAATTTTAATAAATCTCCTTTTTTGTCGAAAACAAAAAATGTAATTTTGTTACTTTCATTGGTGTTTGTACTTTTTTCATGCAATGAAACTAAAAACTCAGAAAATACTGATAATTCAAAACTAATATCTACTTTAAAGCCTGAATTTGCAAAGGGTTTTTATGTTGAAAAGTATGAACATTATAAAAAGGTTTTTGTTCTTGATCCTTGGGACTCAACCAAAATTCTGGCAAAATATATTTTATATCCGAAAAATCAAAAACAAATAGCCGAAGAGGGTTTTTTTTCGGTGGCAACACCATGTAACAGTATGGCTTGTCTGTTTTCGCCCGAAGTTGCTTTTGCCCAAAAATTAGGATTAATTGATAACGTGTCTGCCATTTCGAGCATCGATTATCTTACAAATCCAACACTACATCAACGAGTTTCTGAAGGAAAAACGCTCGAAATTGGTCAAGCCGAAGTGTATGATTTGGAGAAATTATTGGCATCAAATTCCGATGTGTGCTTTGTTTCTCCTTTTAAGGAAAATAAATATCAAAAAATTCAAGAATCAGGGATGATTTTGGCAATTAGTGCCACACACATGGAAGAACACCCTCTGGCTCGTGCCGAATGGATAAAATTCATGGCTCTATTTTTCGAAAAAGAGAATCTTGCCGATTCGATTTTCAATGCCATTAAAGCAGATTATTATGAAGCCGTGAAACTTACCGAAAATATCAAAGCACGACCTAAAATTTTAAGTGGAAAAATGTATCAGGATGTTTGGTACATTAGCGGTGGAAAAAGCTATATAAGTCAGCTTTTTAATGATGCTGGAGCGGATTATATATGGAAAGATTTACCCTTTAGTGGTTCGGAACCATACGACTTTGAAACGGTTTTACAAAAAGCTCACAATGCCGATTTCTGGGTTTTTCAAGAGTTTTTTGCTGACGAATATTCAGCTCAAATTTTACTGAATGAAAACAATAAATATGCTTACTTTAATGCATTCAAAAATAAAAAAATCATCGTGTGTAATACCGAACAAACTCCTTATTACGAAGATGGTGTGATTGAACCTCATCTTGTTTTGAAAGATTTAATTTATGCTTTTCATCCAGCTCTTCTTCCGCTTTACAAACCAAAATATTTTATGAATATTGAAAATCAATCAGCTCGATGAGGAAAAAAATATTCTATCGTTTATGCTTCGTTTTTATCAGCATTTTAGTGCTTCTATTTTTTGTATTGAATATTTCGGTGGGTTCTATTAGTATTCCGTTGGATGAAATTTTTAGGATATTAAGTGGACAAACCACTGAAAGTAATATCCACGAAATCATTGTTTTAAAATCTCGCTTACCACAATCCATTACAGCCTTATTGGCTGGAGCAGCTTTGTCGATAGGTGGTTTGATTATGCAAACCTATTTCCGAAATCCCCTGGCTGATCCTTCGGTTTTGGGCATTAGTGCTGGTTCGAGTTTAGGAGTAGCCGTTTTGTTTCTGATGCCCGGATTTGTCTCCTTGTCAACCTCATCGTCGGGGTTCATGTGGCAAAATATTTCTGTAATTGGGGCATCACTGATTGGAGCAACCGCTGTTTTGGTTTTAATTTTATTTTTCTCTTCGTATGTTCGCAACCACGTGATGCTCTTAATTTTAGGAATAATGATTAGTGCAATCGCAAGTTCTTTTATTGGAATTTTAAATGTGTTAAGTCTTAGTGAAAATGTACATGCGTATGCCATTTGGGGATTAGGTTCATTTTCGATGGTCAGTTTGGAACATCTTTGGTTTTTTGTTCCATCGGTTTTGGCTGGTTTAATTTTTTCGATTACATTGACAAAACCGCTTAATGTGTTGCTGTTTGGCGAAAAACAAGCACTTAATTTGGGTATAAATGTAAAATGGGTTCGAATTCGGATATTGTTGATTGTTGGTTTTTTAACAGCAATTGTTACTGCTTACTGTGGACCAATCGCTTTTTTAGGACTCGCCATTCCTCATATTTCGCGTTTACTTTTCCGAACGTCTAATCATACCATTTTAATACCATCTTCAATTCTTTTAGGCTCTCTTTTGGCATTAATTTGTACTTTAATAAGCAAACTTCCTGGTTTTTCGAGTGCGCTGCCTATCAACACAATAACTTCACTTTTAGGAGCTCCAGTGGTTATTTGGATTATTTTAAAACGAACAAAAACAGAATAATCTATGAATGATATAGAAATAAACATTAGGAGGTATACTAATTGGAAGATTTTTATAAAACTCAATGAAGAAGTTACACTATGTTCCACAGAGTACACACAGAGTTCCACTGTGTTTTCTTTGTTTTCCACTGTGCAACACTGTGATTTCGCGGTAGCGAACTGTGAAACACTGTGTAATTCAAAAGAAAGAGTTACACTATGTTCCAAAGAGTTCACACAGAGTCCCACTATGTTTCCTTTGTTTTCAACTTTACTACAATGTGTAATTTTAAAAGTTAACTCGAAAAATTAAAAAATCATTATATTAAATAGCTTATCAAGAAATTAATTAGAAAAACATGGATATAAATGAATTAACACATGAAATAATTGATTCTGCATACAAAGTTCATTCTGTTCTTGGACCAGGTCTTCTGGAATCAGCATATAAAATTTGTCTTGCTTATGAGTTAAGAAAAAAAGGACTTAAAGTAGAGATTGAAAAACCAGTTCCTGTTATTTATGAAGAAGTAAAACTAGAATGTGGTTATCGAATGGATTTACTTGTAGAAAACTTAGTAGTTGTTGAATTAAAAACGGTGGATGTTTTTTGCGATATTCATATTGCCCAAGTTTTAACTCACTTAAAATTTGGTGAGAAAAAAGTTGGATTATTGTTTAATTTTAATGTGAAAAGCCTCAAAGATGGTATTAAACGATTGGTACTCTAATTTTCAAAAGACTAATGTTATATAAACTAAACAGAACTCCTACTGTGCAACACTGTGATTTCGCGATAGCGAACTTTGAAACAATGTGTAATTTTAAAAAAAGAGTTACACTATGTTCCACAGAGTACACACAGAGTTACACTGTGATTTCTTTGTTTTCCACTGTGCAACACTGTGACTTCGCGGTAGCGAACTGTGAAACACTGTGTAATTTTAAAAAAGAGTTACACTATGTTCCAAAGAGTACACACAGAGTTATACTGTGTTTTCTTTGTTTTCCACTGTGCAACACTGTGATTTCGCGGAAGCGAACTGTGAAACACTGTGTAATTTAAAACAACAACAATAATTTATCTCTCTCAAAAACAGAATAATCAAAAAATGGTAGAAGTAAAAAATTTAAGTTTGGGTTATCGATCAAAGAACGACGAAAACATTCTTCTATCCGAGGTTTCTTTTTCGCTGAACGAAGGGAATTTATACACCATTTTAGGTTCTAATGGTAAAGGAAAAACAAGTCTGTTGCAAGTTTTAAGCGGATTTTCGACACCATTACAAGGTCATGTTTTTATTCAAAACAAAGATATTTCAAAATTCACACATCATGAATTATCCAAAATTGTAAGTGTTATTTTCACCGAACGACCACACATTGAATACATGACTGTTTTTGAAATGGTATCATCGGGCAGAACTCCTCACACTGGATTTTATGGAAAACTATCGAATACCGACATTCGAATTATCTCAAATGCATTGTCATTAACTGGAATTACTACACTGAAAAATCGGAAAATAACAACGCTAAGTGATGGAGAATATCAAAAAACATTGATTGCCAAATCACTAGCACAGCAAACACCAATTATTTTAATGGATGAACCCGCTACATATTTGGATGTTGCTGCCAAAATAAACCTAATGAAGCTTTTGCGAAAACTCGTATTGCAGGAGAATAAAACCATAGTTATATCAACCCACGACATCGATTTAGCCATTAAATATTCCGATCAAATTTTGATGTTTAACGACCACAAAAATTTAATAACAGGAATGCCCGAAGATTTGATAATTAATCACACGTTAAGTGACCTTTTTAAAAATCAGGGATTGTTGTTTAATTCAAGGGAAGGTTCGTTTAATGAACCGAATAAAAGCGAATGTTTGATAAAAGTTGATGCCGATGAAATTACCAGAAAATGGCTCGAAAATGCACTTGCCCGATACCCTGAATTTAACGATGAAATTCTTAAAAAATACACCATTAAGAGTACAATCTCCAACACTTATACTGTTTTTGAAAACAATGAATTTCTATCCGAATTTAAAAATGTTGAAAAATTGATTCAGGGATTGAGGAAAATACAATACAAACATGGCTATAAGTGCTTAACAAGAGACGGTTGCAGAAAATCAGTATCTTAAAAGATAAACATGAAATATTCAAATCAAGCTAAATGAAAAAATCTTTAATTTGATAAAATTAAAATGAAATAACTACAAAAACGCGACTGATTACACCGTTTTTTTCGATGCTTTTGACTCTGATTTTAAGATTTTCACCTCCTTTTTTAGAAAAAACTCTATTATGAATTTTTTTAACGTATCCAATTTCGGTATTACCTTTAAAAACTAAAATTGCTTCTGAATCATGAGAATTATTTGTTTCCTTTTTCCATTCTAAATAGTCACCTACTTCTAATAGAGTTGAAGACAGTTCTCTTTTTGACAAACTGCATATTTCAGAAATGAATTTCAATCCAGTTATTGGGTTGTAGTCAGCAAGAAATTCAAAATTATCTGTTGCTAACAAACCTTGAGTGTGGGCTAAGAGATAATATTTATTGTCTTTATAGGATGAATTTATTTCCCAAAAATCATAGTAATTCTGAATGTCAGAACGTTCAGATTTTGTTAGTCGTTGTCCAAAAATATCAAGGACGTTTTTTTTGTAAACTTTTTTTAAATCAGGAAAATCAGTATATGAGGTAAATCCATGTTTTTCAGCTTCAATTACCCCTTTTTCGATGTAATTAAAGCGAACTCCATCGGTAATATTTTGTTTAATAACACCAACTATATTTCTCCGAGAACCTTTTCCCTTTCTCCAAGACAAATATATGTTTCCGATTGCTTTCATTTTATTCCTTGTAGTTTTCCAAATCGCAAAGTTATAATTTTAATGACTAACTCCTTCCTTTCATCTGGTAATTTATATTTTATTAATTCTTTTGGAAGTTGATTGTCAATAGTTATAACAATTTTGCGAATCATTTGTTCGTTAAAAGTTTCAAATAAACGTGTTAGTTCACCTTGGATAATAGGTGTGTATTTTGGATTGTTTTTGATGTTTTCGATTAAGAGATAATGGCTGATTTTTTCGTTATTCCACCGAATTTCAGAAACACCCTTACTAATATATTTTTCTAATTGTTTTGAGTCGGTATGCATCTGAATAACTTTCTCATCTAAAATTTCTCTACCTAAACAACTTCCACTGTCATATATGGGTGAATAAATGCCTTTTACATTTTCAAGATAAGAATTTAGAAGAGTCTTATTATTTTGTTTTTTTTTATAAAAGCCTAATATAAATTTAAAAAAAGCAGCATCAACTATTTTGTTAAATTGTTTTCTGCTTTTATAATCCAAACTATTTTTTGACACAATAAATCCCCAATTTTCTTGATGGCGGTCACTATTGCCAATAATACTATCAAAAATGATTGTTTTAATAATTTCTGGAATCTTCTGTTCTAATTTATATTCTTTCAATGCTTTTTCTATGAACGAAAAGGTGTATTTATTATAACTACTTTTATCCGAGGGGTTATATAAAGGATCTGTTCCCATTAAATACTGTATTCCTTCAGATAATTCTTCTTTGTCAGAATCTATCATTGATTTTGACAAGCATCCAATTTCTCCATTGCAATAAGCAATGTTGTAATCAAGCATGTTAAATCCTAAATACTGTCCAATTTTTGAAGCAATAATTTCAGACCAAAACTCATGTTTATAGTCCATTTCTCCTTTATTCAAGGATGTTTTAAAATAATACAATTCTTCAGTATTTGGTTTTTGTAGAATTTTTTTACTTCTCGTACCACCTGTCTGATAATATTGCATTTCGTTCCAGCTTGAAACATCTATATAACTTGCATTGTATTCTTTCTCTTTCATATTATTCTATCAAAATCAGTAAGTTTTTTCCACTCCAAAGACAACTCTTTCTGTTCGGCATCTACCTCATCTACAAAAATATAAGCATAACAATCTCTAGTTTGATATTCGGGAGGGTTCCATGGAAAATATTTTTTTGAGCTAATATTCATAGCTGCAACCAGATTGATTGGAAACAAATTATCCATCTTTTTTGCATATTCAACGATTTCATGGAATGATTTGATTTTTTTTGAATTTACATCAAAGAGGAGCTCTTCAAGTTTGTAATAAAAATCAGTGAAAATTAAAATTTCATTGCATCCTAATTTTGTTAGAATATCCCAATATACATGTCTTAGCGTGTAATATTCTGAAAAAATGATTTTCTCGTCTTGTCCATGACAATCGCCAAAAATAGTATCGAAAAAGGTCTTCCAAAGCGACTCAAAATCCAAAAACATGACATGAATGATATTATTTGGGTAAAAATTAATTTCAATGTTTTCATTATTGGGTTGTGCATTTGGTATGTATAATTGATAATCATAATAAATATTGTTGATGTCGGGGTTATCGTAGTCGATGTCGTAATATTGAACATAAAGTTTACATTTACGGCTGTAACCAAAATTAAACAATTGTGGTTCGGGTATTGTCAAATTGAATTGCGTACCGTCAAAGAAATCAATATCAATATTGCATTCTAACCGTTTTGCCAATGATTTCACAACAACCCTATAATCATCATTAAAAATATCGGATAAACCGATGGCTTGCATTATTTTTCCTACGCCCATAATTTATAAATTCAAATATTAGTATTTCCTTCTATCAACTTCATCCCTGCCTCTTATCCCTCCTCTCTGGATAATTGAGCTACAAGTTTGGCAAGTTCCAATAATTATACGGATTTTTCAAAATATTACAGATTTCAAAAATAGTAATTTATTGAATGCACTTTTTATTTTTTCCAAAATTTTGAAACCAAACTCAGCACAAAAAATCCTAAATTCAAGCTTTTTCCTATAATAATATTTGTAAACTTCCTTTTTTTTGTTGTAGTTTTGCATCCAATTAGTAAACAAA
>CAZFPO010000096.1:0-11657 GCA_964521105.1 uncultured Lentimicrobiaceae bacterium
TAATACTTGAATAAAGTTTTTTAATATTTTTTGAATGAAGATGCAAGGTTTTTAGAGAGAGAATAGTATAATAAATGATTTGTATAGAAAAAATTACACGAGAAAATAAATACGTGTATTTTTTTAAATGAATTAATAAGGAAGATTGATCAGATACATATAAAAAAGAATTTGTATAGTAATTAAAATACTCTTTTCTATCATCAATATTCATAAATAGAGAGATAGATAATAAAACTATGGAGCATAAAATTGCTGGTATAAAATGTTTATAGAGCTTAAATTCAATTTTAGTATCGGCGGTTAGTAATCGCAAATATGAGTAAAACATTGGATAAACCAATAGCGAAGCAAGCGAATAAATGCTGTCATACCATGTGAAAATTTCAAATTCTTTGTAAAAGTAAAAAGAGTGCCCAAGATACAATATTGTAGCAATAAACATAAACAATGATAAAAACCATCTTGCTTTGTTTGTTTTACTATTATATAATAAAACTAAAAACCAAAAAAATGGTACATACACTGGAGTAAGAAGAGCAATGAATTTTAACATCTACCTTTATTATTGGAATAGACAAATATAGGTAAAAAAAAAAACTTTTTGCAAATTGTATATTAATTTTAACAAAATAATTGCTGGCAATTTATTGTTTATTTGAAAATCAATCGATTTAGTATTTCACTATGAGGCTTTCCAATAAAATAATCGAGAATTTCCTTTTGATTGTAATTTGAAATTATCACCGATTCAATAATTCCTTTTTTAACAATTAACTCAATTTCTTCCATTTTATTATTCAAAATAAATTTACCATTAAATTGATAATCAGACGTGTACCCATAATTCCATTCCCAAGTTGAGTATTTTTTTTCGGATAATTTTCTAATTTCTTCTATGTCTATTGTTGTAAATGAATGTTCAATAACAATGTTTGTAAATTTGCTTAGATGGTTAATTATTTGATAACTAAGATCGTTTATTTTAATGGGGGGTGATAAATAATTAATAATATTTGTTACTTCACTACGGTTTGATTTAACTGATTTTCCAGTAAAACAATTGTCATCCTTGGATAGAACTTGATTTAAATGATTAAGTTCTGTGTCAAATAAAAGTGTTCCATGATGAATCACTCTATTTTTCCAAATGTGTTCGGCATTTCCCGAAACCTTAATGTTATTAATACGAATGTCGTTTTTTACACCTAAGCTTGCATTTAGTCCCAATGAAATAAGTACCTCAATGATGGGTTGAGTAAATTTTTTAAAGTCAACAAGTTTATGTTTATCTGCGGTTTGTACGAAACAAAAGTTTAAATTACCCAAATCGTGATAAACGGCTCCTCCGCCCGAAAGTCTCCTAATTATTGGGATATTGTTTTCGGTAATAAACGAATAATTAGTTTCGGCAATTGGGTTTTGATGTTTCCCAATGATAACTGAACGGTTGTTAATATATAAAAAGAATATATCCTCATTATAATTTTTGAGGATATATTCTTCACTTGCAATGTTAAAGAAAGGATCGTTTGTTTTTGAAACGATAATTTTCATTTTAACTATTTCTGAATAATAATTTTCTCAGTCCGAATTGAATTATTATCACGAATCAAAAGAAAATATAGTCCCGATTTCCATGTTTCGCAATTTATTATTCCATTTTCTGGAATATTTCCATTGTGTATTCTTTTACCTTCAATTGAAAATACTTCTATTGTGTTATTAGGGTTGTTAGAATTAGAAATGTAAAAGGAATTTTTAGTAGGATTTGGGTAAATATAATCGGTTTTGTTTGATTCAGTTTCGTTGATGCTATTATATAAATCGGAATAAAATAAATATGCAGCCGCATAAATATTGCCATTTGGACGACACCAAACACTAACTATTGGATGACTTTTTGAAGGGGTATAAAAAAGGTAATTATTAGCAGTGTCGCGTTTTAATTCCATTTTATATACTATCATACCATTCATTTTCCCAAAAACTGAATCCACCGAAATTTGATATTCATGGATTCGGATTACGTCTAAATTTTGTTCAATAGGAGTGCTTAAAGTACCCCAAGCATCACAAACTATATTTTTGGAAACATAACTAATGTAAGTTGTGTCTACATTTGTTGGGTTTGTGTTGAATTCAATAGACCATTGAGAAGATTGACTGAAGTTAGTATCTATTGAACATGGTGTTTTCATGAGTTTTAAAGGAGGTGTTTGTAGTGAAGAAAGTACATTTGGAACGTCGCCTTGTCGATAACCAATTACGTCCATTCCATTAACATCAGTTCTAAATAGCATCCAACCCCAACCAGAACCAGGTAATGGGGTGCCAGGTCCTCCATACATTACTGATGGTCCCCAAGTGTATAAATTTGATTGAGGATATTCTGAAGCAAATGGTAAATTAGCCGTGATTCCATAAGTTGCATATTTCATCGAATCGTTTTGGAGCATTGTAAAATCCCAAGTTTGACTTGTAGCTAATGGTGTACCAATGTTAATTACAGGATTATTAGTATACCTTAATGCAAACGTATCGCCGGGTTGGGGTAACGAAGCCGAGGTAATAGTTATTTGAGCATGTAATAATATACCTGCAGAAAATAATGATAAAATGATAAAGATTTTTTTCATGCTTTTTAATGTTAATTTTTGTGCTAATTTACAAATTAATTTTTTAATTAACTCAAAAATAATAAAAAAGGATTAAACTTTTCAGTCTAATCCTTTTTTTGAGATTAAGTGTTTAAAATTTACTTAATGATAATTTTCCTTACCGTTTTAAAAGTTGATGACTGAATTTGAACAAAGTAAATTCCTTTTTCAAGATTCGCCCCATTAATTCGGTAAGTTGTATTGTTCGATACTTTAATTTCTTCGGTTAATACAGCTTGTCCTAACGCATTAATAAGCGTAATTTGAACATTTCCAGTTACCTGATTAAATAAAATATTGAAGTTACCATCATTTGGATTTGGTTGACAGGTAATATTTGCCATGTCATCGTTGGAATTTATACCAACACCACCCACATTAACTTGTTGCATAATGCTATCTACCTTACATTCGCTTCTACCAATGAGTTTTACAACATAAATTCCGTTGTTAGCGTATGTGTGAGACGGACTTGTAGCATTATCGGTAGCTCCATCACCAAAATCCCAAGTATATTGAGAGCTATTTGTTGATGTATTATTAAATGTAACCGTACGATTGTTGATTGTGGTATAGAAAGATAATGCTGGAGGCACACATTGTTTAATTTCAATGTTGTCAAAAGCAAAGCCCGAAGTTTCTGTGCCACCAGGAATTGGAATTGGCATGAGTGAAGCATCGGCACCAAATTTAATTCTTAATTTAATATTATTCAATCCACCTGTACCATCTAACAAATGAATAGCTGTTAGCCATTGATTTGAAGAGCCTTGCCAGCCAATAGAACCAAAACCGGGCATAATAGAAACGCCATTATACCAATTTGAGCTGTCGCCAGTAGTACCAATGGTAACCCAGCTAAAACCTCCATCGGTTGAAGCATCAAGCGTAGCAGCTATAGATGCCATAGGATTGTCGGCAGGTGTTTCATAGAAAATATTAAATTTAATATATGGTTCTGTTAAAGTTGTAAAATTAAAGCAAGGACTTACAACCCATGAGTTTTCATTCGCATTGTAATTTCCACTAGCATTAGTAATGTATGAATGATTACCTGCTGAAATTGGAGTAATAGTTTGGTTAGATGGAATTCCAACTTCCCACGATGAATTTGTTCCACCACTTACCCAGTTATGTCCTGCTGATTCAAAATCTTGAATGTATGGGAAAGTAGCTATTACAGGAGAGTTAACAATTTCTGTTTTAAGTGTATCATTGTGTTTATTTTCGTCTCCCACTAAGTCAGTAAATATCCATGTTTCGTATGATTGAATAGCCGAGAAGTTTGTAGCTAAAGGGAAAGTATAAAAAATGGTATCACCATAGTTTATTGTGTTACTAATAGTTGCAGATACAAAGCTTGTTCCTCCATTAATTGTATAATAAATTGGAATACTCGATTGACTTTGAGCACCTTGATTTGTTACACTAACCGAAATGTATTCACTTCCCATAGAGCAATTGTTGGTAGGTCCGTCTAATCTTACAACAGCGATATCTTTTTGAGGCATGTCGTATATTTTTACGTCATCAAAAGCGAATCCTTCCGAAGGTCCCATTAAACCTGTTGTTGAACCATTCATGTGGAAACGAATTTTTGCACTAGTCGCACCTGCTAATTCGGGGCATCTTCTTTTTGCAGTTATCCAGCCTGTGGTAGCACCACTCCAACCAGTTCCAGTTGTACCGTTATACCAATTTATTGGGTCGCCGTTTGCACCTAATGTTGTCCAAGTTGCACCATTATCTAATGAATAGTCGATGGTAGCAGTTGCACCACCTATTGGAATAGGTATGTCGCCATTAGTGTTATAATTTAATTTTATTTCAACTACCGGTTCTACTAAAGTACCTAAATTTATACAAGGACTAATTACCCATGAATTTTCGCCGGAGGTATGTAAAGAGTCTAAGTTTGTTTTCCAAGCATTAGTGCCCGAAGCTGCACCGATAATTGTAGTGCCAGCAGGTGTTCCAAGTTCCCAAGATGGAGTAGTGCCACCAATAATCCAACCACCGTCACCGTTTTCAAAGTTTTCGGTGTAGGGGAATGTTGTAATAGCTATTGTGTTTACAACAGTTTTAGAAATTAAATTATTATTGGGTTCAGCATCAAGTGATAAGTTAGTTTCGGCGTCAATAACATAAGTGTTAGGTGGAGAGAAATTATAAGGAGCAAAGTTGTAAGTTATTGTATCACCAGGGTTAACCGTGGTTGTAACGGTTTCTGTAACAAAAGGTAAATCGTTCACACTATAGCTTACTTCAAACCCCGATTGTGGAGCACTTCCAAAGTTAGTAATTTTCACAACAATAGCTTCTGAACCTAAACCACAAGATGAGTTTGGTGAAACAATTTGTACTACACCCAAATCATTTGCAGGGCTGTCGAATATCTCAATATCATCCACACCAATTCCTTCAGAAGTAGTAAAACTACCAGTAAACATAATTCTTAATCGAACATTTGCTTGACCACCTAGTGCAGTAATTTTTGTTTGTTTGGTTTCCCATTGACCGTATGAACTGCCATTAAAGCCGTTTGCAGTATTATACCAAGTTGTCCCTTGAACTCCAGCAGTTGTCCATGTTTGTCCACCATCAATCGAATATTGGAGAGAAGCATTTTGTCCTAATCCCATTTTGCGATTAATTTTTAATTTTACAACTGGCAAAGCAAGAGTGCTTAAATCGATACAAGGGCTGTTCAAATAAGAAGTTTCACCCATAGTTGTAAGTCCTGTGAGATTAGTAACCCAAGCATTAGTGCCTGAAGCAGCCGTGTTTATAGTATCAGCTGCAGGTGCCCCCCAAGCCCATGAACTACCTGTGGCTGCTGTATACCAGCCACCATTATTGGCTTCAAAATTTTCTAAGTATGGAAATGAAGAGATTAAAGGAATAGAAGTTATAACTGACGATAATGTGTCGTTATTTGAATTCCCATCGCCACTTAATATCACCCAAGTTTTAAAAGAATGTTGAACTGGTGCTGATAAGTTGGCAAGTTGAGAAAATGTATATATAATACTATCACCAGCAATAATTGGATTTGGAATTGTTTCAATTACATCAGTATTTCCATCTAAACGATAAGCTACTTGTACATTGTTTGCAGTTGCTAAACCACTGTTTTTAATTCTAACTCTTACGGTGTCTGCATTAGTTAAACTGCAACCGCTAATAGGTTTTAAAATGGTTTGCATTTGCATGTCGTTAGGATTAACTTCTGTTATATTAATTCCAAAAGCAGTGGTTTGACCTGCGATAGGAAATCCAAAAACATACGTTACTTTTGAAGAAACAATGATGTAGTATGTTGAATCAGCATGCAATTGAATATTGTTTAATACTGGATTTCCAACCAATGCTTCTGCTTTAGAAATACAATAGCTTGTTGGGTCGGTAGCACAGCCGTTGATTACAAATAAACCAACATTTTGTCCAGTTCCGCTAAGCGAAATATTGACAAGTTTGTCCGTACTAGGAGTGATTGCAAAAAGATATTCGTTACCACCCATAAAAGAGCTTTGACAAGCCACTAAAGTGTCGAAAACTTCCGCGCCATTTGTTGTGTTTAATCCTGCTGCAGCATACGGTAAGGATGAAATGCTAACAGGGTTTGCACAGGAAGTTTGTGCCAATACTCTTTGTCCTAAAAATAGGAACATCGAGATTGCTAAAAACGATAACATTAATTTTCTCATAATTCGGCTTTTTAAAATTTAATTTTATTGGTTAAAATGATATTTTGTGTTTTACTTTATATACTTAGGGCAAATGTATTTATTAATTTTTAATTTGCAAGCTAAATTTGTTTTATAAGAAAAATTTAACATTTATACGTTGTTTTTATTTCTGAAATTTTGGGAAAAGAAAATACTCTAAATTGGTTTATTTTTTTTTGTAGGTCGCGTAGCAAAAAAAAAATAGGATTTATTAAAAAGCCAATACATTGAAGTTTTTTTAACCATGATTGAGGTTGCTAGATAACGAAGCGATGAATTTTAACCGCCTAAGGAGGTCTCAAGCTTTTAATCGGTCAATAGTAATACTCTTTTTAAAAATCTCATATTATTTTGACCAATAATTGTGATTTGTTAATGAAAATAATAGGATATTTAATAAATTTATCATTTTAGTGTGAAAAAAAGTGTAATATTGCAAAATTATATAGCCTATATATATTTAAAAATGTGCATAAAATTATATTTGAATTATTAACGTTTAAAATTTATAAAATGAAAAGGACAAATTTATTAATGATTGCATTTGTAATCACTACTACTTTATTTTTATCTGGTTGCAAAAAAGAAGTAAGAATTGAACGGAATTTATGGAAAAGTGGCGGGGAATGGAATATTGAAAGCTTAGTTGCTAAACAAACTAGTACAAATTCTGCCGATAATTTTACCGAAACCGTTAATAATTATGGTACCTTAACTTTTAAAAAAGATAATACTGGTAGTTATAAATTTACTGTTGATGGTGATGTTGAAACAGGTTCGTTTACCTATTCTAATACAGAGGATAAATTAACACTTATTGTTGATAATGAGGCTCGTGTGTTCGATTTAGACTGGGAAAGAAACAATGTTGTAATATCAATTACCGAAAATTATACCGATAACGGAGCTTCAATAACTTATACCGAAACGTATACTTTAAAAAAGAAATAGTTTATACGTTGTTTAAATTATTAAGATTCTTTTAGTTTTTTGGGTTTAATAAAATTAAAGATTGGTCGTTTTGGAAATAACTTAAAAATTGATAGTAAAAATTTTTATTAGTATTTGTTTTCGACAAAGACCTTTTTTTGAGACTCGATTTGATTTATTTTAAAGATATTGTAATTTCTATTAAACCATATTTTGGCTTCATAAAATTACAATTTTTTCTAAATTGAAAAAAAAATATTAGGTTTGTAATCTAAAAATTAATCAAGTTTTCATTTGGTATTTTATGAAATTAAGCATTGTCATTGTAAATTATAATGTTGAGCATTTTCTCGAACAATGTTTACATAGTGTTGGCAATGCTATAAAAAGTATAGATGCTGAAGTATGGATTGTGGACAATAATTCAGTGGATGGTTCAGTGGAGATGGTGAAATCAAAATTTTCCACCTATAATTTAATAGAAAACAACGAAAATTTAGGTTTTTCAAAGGCAAATAATCAAGCAATTCGTTTAGCAAAAGGGGAATTTATATTACTTTTAAATCCGGATACCATAGTTGAGCAAGATACATTTGAGCGAGTATTAGAATTTATGGATGAGAATCCAGATGTAGGTGGTTTGGGTGTTAAAATGGTAGATGGAAAAGGTCGCTTTTTACCCGAATCGAAACGAGGTTTACCTACGCCAGAAGTCGCTTTTTATAAAATTTTTGGTTTGTCAAAGCTGTTTCCAATGTCGAAACGTTTCGGAAAATATCATCTTACCTTTTTAAATAACGATGAAGTTCACGAAGTGGATGTCCTATCGGGTGCTTTTATGCTCCTTCGCAAAAAAACATTAGATAAAATTGGGTTGCTCGACGAAGATTATTTCATGTATGGCGAAGATATTGATTTATCATATCGAATAATTAAAGGTGGATATAAAAACTTTTATTTTCCGAAAGCTCGAATTATTCATTATAAGGGTGAAAGTACCAAAAAAGGGAGTTTAAATTATGTTTTTGTGTTTTATAATGCCATGATAATTTTTGCTCAAAAACATTTTACCGACAAACATGCTCGAACGTTTTCAGCAATGATACGATTGGCAATCTATTTACGAGCAACTCTTTCGATAATCAAACGATTTATTTTGCGTATTTGGCAACCAATTGTGGATGCTTTTGTCATTTATGGTGGTGTTTACATGTTATCACAATATTGGGAATCGAATATATTAACCATTAAAAATGGTCATTTTACCGATGATTTTTACTTGATTGCTTTGCCAATATATATATTGATATGGTTACTTAGTATTTGGTTTACCGAAAGTTATGAGAAAAAAGCACAACCTTCATTAATTACTAAGGGGATTTTTGGTGGTACAGTCGCAATTTTAGTTTTATACGCATTGTTGCCCGAAAGTTTTAGGTTTTCGAGAGCAATGATTATATTTGGGGCAGTTTGGGCAATAGCATCATTGGTTGGTTACAGATTGTTAGCGTCATATTTAGGCTTTTTTAATCTTAGTTTTGGAAAAACTTCCGATAAGCGTTTTTTAATTGTTGGCGAACAATCTGAAGCCGAAAGAGTGAGTAATTTATTGCGAAATACTACTTTGACACCCAGTTTTTTAGGAATATTAACCCCCAACAAATCCGATTCTAAAAATGTTATAGGTGATTTATCTCAAATTGAAGACATTATTTCAATTTACGAGATAAACGAAGTTGTTTTTTGTGCACATGATATTCCTTCGAGTAAAATAATCGACTTGATGGGGATTTTACAAGATAAAGATGTTGATTACAAAATTGCACCGCCCGAAAGTTTATCCATTATTGGAAGCAATTCTATTAACACTTCTGGCGACATTTATGTGCTTAATTTGAATTCCATTACTTTGGCAAAAAATAAACGAAAAAAACGTTTTTTTGATATTATTTCATCTCTAATATTATTCGTTTTTTCACCGTTGATTGTAATATTTAATTTAAACTTTATAAAATTGTTCCGAAATATTTTTCAAGTCTTATTTGGGAAAAAATCGTGGATAGGAGTAAATCCAAATGGAACGTTTGATGAAAAAAGGTATAAGTTGAAAAAAAGTGTAATATTTTCGACGGACATCCTTAAAATAAAAGAATTGAATAAAGAGATTATTGACAAAGCAAACGAGGCTTATTGTCGTGATTTTAAAATTAGCAAAGAAATTCAAATGGTGTTAAAATCTTTTCGGAAACTTGCAAAATAGAATTTTCTTACGGCTTTAAATTAATAACCCATTCATGTCGAATAATTCGTTGAGATTCATTTTTTCAGTAAGATGTATAGTTTGTAAGCCGATTTTTTGAGCTGCCAAAATATTTATCAAACTGTCGTCAATAAAAAGAGTCTCTTCGGGATTTATATTTTGTTCTTCGATGACATGAAGAAAAATTTCGGGGGATGGTTTTAATTTTTTTATTTTGAACGAAAAATATGCTTTATCAAATAATTCATCAAAATCACTATATCCGTATCTCAATTTTAACTGATTCAAATAATAATCATAATGAATAGAATTTGAATTGCTCAAAAGAAAACTATTGTAATTTTTTCTGATTTTTCTGAGTATTTCAATTCGTTCGGGTGGAATATTAAGTAACAGGCTGTTCCAAATCTGATCAATAATTTCGTTATCAATGTTTGAATTTAAAAAATTACGGATTGAATTTCTGAATTCATCATCGTCTAATATTCCAGTTTCGTATAATTCAATAACTTTTGCATTTTGAATTTCTTTCCATACATCGTTAACATTCAGTTTGGTGTGAAGACTCATTAGTTGCAAAGGAGTTTCCATGTCAAGATTAATAATAACTCCACCGAAGTCGAAAATTATATTTTTTATTTTTTTCATCAAAAAGATTTTAAATGTTTTGCAAAATAAATAAATTTTGTACATTTGCAGTCCGAAATAGAAAATAATTTCGAGGTCCCATAGCTCAGATGGTTAGAGCATCTGACTCATAATCAGGGGGTCCAAGGTTCAAATCCTTGTGGGACCACTTTAATGAAAAGAAAAAACATGAAAACCACTGAAAATCAACACTTTCGGTGGTTTTTTTTATGACCTAAAACAGCATATAATAGCAAAAAATGGCATATTTTAGGTGGTAAAAGAGGTGGCAAAAAATGAATAAAAAAAATGCCACCGAATTAAGGTATTATTCGCTGATATTCAGTTATATGCATAGTGAATTTTTTCTCAAAAAGTAGTATTTTTATAACCTAAAATTGAGAGAAATGGAAAGAGACACTTACAGCGTTTTGTTCTACGTAAAAAGGACAAAAATTAAAAAAAATGGCAAGCTGCCAATTTATGCAAGAATAACAATTAACGCTCAGAGAGCCGAATTTGTAGTTGACCAAGAGATTGATGAAAGCAACTGGGATAAGCATAAAGGACTAGCTATAGGGAATTCTAAAGATTCCAAAGTGGTGAACAACTATTTAGAAGAGGTTAAATTGAAACTCAGAAGTGCCAAAATTGAGATGGAAAAAGAACATGAAACATTAACAGCAGAAAATCTCAAAAATTGGTATTTCGGAAAAAAATCAAACACTCATACTTTACTTGGCTTGTTTGATGAGCATAACAAAAAATGCGAAGAGCTTATTGGAAATGGTTACGTACAACCAACTGTTGGACGATATATGAGAACCAGAAGATACGTTGAAGAGATTATTAGAAAAGAATATCATAAAAGCGATTTGCAATTGGATGAGGTCAATAATATGTTTATAAAGAAATTTGAACATTACCTGAAGGTAGAAAAAAAATGTGCTCACAATACGATGGTTAAATACACCAAAAATTTAAAGAAAATTATAAGAATTGCACTGGCAAATGGTTATATGAGCAAAGATCCATTTGCAAATATTCGTTTTAGATGGGAGCCTGTTGATGTTGGTTATTTGACAGAAGATGAGTTGCAAACCGTAAAAAGTAAAGAGTTTTCAATAAGTAGACTGGAACAGGTAAGGGATGTGTATTTGTTTTGCTGCTTTACCGGACTTGCTTTTATCGATATGGTAAATCTTAAGGATAGTGATATTGTTGTACAAAATGGAAAAAAATGGATTCAGAAGAAACGCCAAAAAACCAATAGTTTGTCCACTATTCCATTGCTGCCACCTGCTGAGGCATTGCTTGAAAAGTATAAAAACTGTAATCAAAATAAATCCAAAGATTGTTTGTTGCCTGCAATAAGTAATCAAAAAATGAATGCTTACTTAAAAGAGATTGCCGATTTATGCGGAATAAATAAAAATCTAAGTACACATACCG
>CAZFPO010000097.1:0-11572 GCA_964521105.1 uncultured Lentimicrobiaceae bacterium
ACCAAAATAAACCTGAGGGACAAGTTTATTACCGATTAACTCAAACCGATTTTGACGGTGTTAAAAAGATTTTTGACCCAGAAATACTGAATTGTTCTTCTCAAAAGGGGAATAACGAAATTTCAATTTTACCAAATCCGTTTAAAGATTTCATAAACATTACAGGAAACATTAAAGGTTTGTGTTTAATAGAAATATTCAATTCTTTAGGCGAAAGAGTATACAATAATTCATTAACCATTGAAGGAACAGAAAAAATCAATCTTGATTTCTTGAAACCAGGGATTTATTTAATTAAGGTAACTGATAGTTCTGGCAAAATTAAATCATCTAAGATGGTTAAAAATTAAAATTTCATTTAATTGTCAAAAAAGCAGTAGAAAATTCCTCTACTGCTTTTTTAATGATTTGTGAATATGAGCAAAAAACAACATCAAAATGACAAATTCCAACATTATTTGATATTTGATTCAAGCAAAATATATTTTGCCACATCCTCAGGATTAATTTTATTTAAACATTCACAAATAAATGTTTTTCGGCATTTCGAACAATGTTTTTCGGCACAAAATATTTTAACCTTTTTACCTAAAGGGCTCCATCTTCCAGGGTGCATTGGCTCGATAGGAGGATATAATCCAATTGCATTTATATTGCATATTCCCGCAATATGTAAAGGTCCAGTGCTACATGCCAACAAAAAATCAACATTTGAAATCAAAGAAATTAGTTCATCAAGCGACAACTTTCCACTAGAATCAACAATATTTTTTTTATTTGAATTCATTAAAACGTTTCTAAAAATTTGCCCTTCAACCTCGGTTCCGGTTAAAATAATGTGAAACTTTTCTTCGGGTAAAATATCAATTAATTTTTTATAATTATCTAAACTCCATTCGCGGGCACTCCCTTTTGATTTAGGATGAAAAACAATATTAATTTTATCAGGATTTAGAAACAATAATTTGATATTATTATTTAATTGTTTTGGCGAAAAATTTAATATTGAAATTATATTATCAATATTAAATTCGCTAGAATCAATTCCGAGAGGTTTTAATAGCTTAACATTCAGCTCTGCTTCGTGTAGTTTAGATTTTTTTCTACTAAAAGAGACTACTTTGTTACAATATATTATATTATACCATCGATGAGAAGTACCTATTCTGAATTTAATCTCTGCTTTTTTGGATAATTTAACAATTTCCTTATTTGGGAAAACATGTATTATAGCATCAGCATTTATGTTTTTTAATAACTTAATTTGCGTTTCCGACTGTAATTTTTCAATTTCCGAATAATCAAAAAATTCATCCACATTTTCGCAACAATTTATTATATCACGTGTATATGTTCTACCAAGAAAAATGATCTCACAATCTGGGAAAACCGACTTTAGGATACCGGCTAACGGCAATGTAAGAATAACATCTCCAATACTATCAGTTCTACTAATAATAATTTTTTTAATGTTTGTTGATATCATTCTTTAGTTATTTTTATGCAAATTATGTAACTCCCTTACTCTGGCATATTTTAAAAAAGTAGCAAACGAAGAAATTAATGAAATTCTAAAACCAGTATAACCGTCCAAAAAACCAAGTTTTAAAAAATAATCTCGAAAAAACTTAACGGGTGCCGAAATAGCAATTTTAAAATTAGATGGACAATAACCCTTATCGAAAAGTTCTTGTGATGAAATTTTAGTAAATTTTTCGACTTGTTTCAAATGGTCATCGATGTTATAGTAAGAATAATGTAATAAATCACCCTTCACTCTTGAACAACTTGCACCTGGGTTCATGGTCATTTTTTCGTGCAGAGCCCCTCCTACCCAACGAGCTTTTCTTTTGTCGAATAATCTAATTTTTCGGTCGGGATACCAACCACAATGCCTTACCCATTCTCCACAATAATTAGTTAATCTATTCATCTCATATCCATCAAATTGCCAAGTTAATTTAACGTTAAAGATTGAATTAATTAGTTCTTGCGACAATGCCTCATCGGCATCTAAGGATAAAACATAATCAAACGATGATTGATCGATAGCAAAGTTTTTCTGTACGGTGTAGCCTAGAAATTTTTGTTGAATAACTTTAGCTTGATATTTTTTAGCAATTTCAGTTGTAGTATCTGTAGAATAAGAATCAACAATTATTATTTCATCACATACTTGAATCAAGCTTTGCAAACATCTTTCAATATTTATCTCCTCGTTAAAGGTAATTACAACACCCGATATTTTGATTTTATCCATTTAAATTCGTATTAGTAATCAAGCTGGATTCTTAAGCTCAATATCTAAAATTAACTTTTTCGACGACTCTTTCATCTTTTTGGGAATAATATTCAAAATTTCATTTTTCAATGTTTCGATAAGTCTTTTTTTGATATAATTTTTATTAACCACAATTCCAACTTCACGAACTGGCTCTGGATTGCGGAAGTATCGAACCATATTCATCTGTTTCATCGAAAAGTCGCTAATAGCTAATTCGGGCAACAATGTAATTCCTTTTCCTGCTTCAACTATTTTTTTTAGAGTTTCAATACTACCAGTTTGATAATTTAATCTTGTATCTTCAATGTGTTTTTCAATATCATGACAAAGATTTAAAATTTGATTTCTTAAACAATGTCCTTCGTTAAGCAACCAAACATCTTTAATATCGATATCGCTCATTACAACTGTGTTGTTTTTTGAAAGTTTATGTTTTTTTGAAACGTATGTAACAAGTGGCTCCCAATACATTGGCATTTCGAGAATTTGATTTTCTTTAATGGGTGTTGCCAATATTCCACAGTCGATTAAGCCATTTTTTAAATGATCAATTATTTGAGCCGTCGTTAATTCTGAGATGGTAACCGTAACACTAGGATATTTATCCATATAATTTAACAAAAACAATGGAACTAAATAAGGAGCAATGGTTGGAATAATTCCAATATGCAAATTACCACTAATTCTCTCTTTTTTATCTTTAATAATTTCATCGACTTTTTTATGTTCATTTAATATAATCCTAGCTTGTTCGATAATATCCAAACCAATTTCGGTTGTTTCAATTGGTTTTTTATGCCGATCGAAAAGTAAAACATCCAATTCTTCTTCTAACTTTTGAATTTGCATACTAAGAGTTGGCTGAGTAACAAAACACTTTTCTGCAGCTTGCCCAAAACTCCTATATGTATCAACGGCTACAATATACTCTAACTGTGTTATTGTCATTGTTTTATACTTTAATTAATAATTCAAAACATTTATTGTCTATGGCAAAGATATCAAATTTTGAATTAATACTTGTGTTTTTTATTACAAAGAAAAAATACTGATTAAAGTTAATAAATTAAATATAACATTGCGTTAACATTCTAAATAAACATATTACAATACTGATTTTGTGTGTTTTACATATTTTGTTAACAAATTTTATTTGAAAAATTTTCGTTTAAAAAAATTCAAACAATATATTTGTTTTGCTTAACAGCAAAATAAGTGGGATAAAATCCAAAAAATGGGGAAAATAAAATATCATTTTAATCCAAAATCATTAAGTTTCGAGAAACGAAAAGTTACTTGGAAAGACAAGATTATAAGGCTTTTAGGATATTTAGCAACGGGGGTTACTTTTTCTGTTTTAGTTATGGTAATTGCATATAACTTTTTTGACTCCCCAAAAGAGATGCGATTACGAAGAGAAATTAGTCAATATGAGTTTCAAATGAATTTAGTCAATAATCGCTTGGATAAAATTCAAGCCGTTTTGAAAGAAATTGAGCAACGCGACGACCAAGTTTACCGAGTTATATTTGAAGCCGAACCTATTCCATCCTCGGTTCGTAAAGCTGGAATTGGAGGAGCAGATTATTATAACGATTTAAAGGGCTTAAAATATTCAGACTTATTGATTGAAATAAACAAAAAATTAGATAAAACATCGAGTCAATTATATGTTCAAACAAAGTCGTTAGATGAAGTAATAGCCCTAACAAAACGTAAAAACGACATGTTAGCATCAATACCAGCCATTATTCCAATACGAAACGGTAAAACTCAAATCATATCGGGTTTTGGGTATCGATATCACCCCATTTTAAAAGTAAAAAGGATGCATACAGGCATTGATATCGCTTCTCCTCGAGGGACACCAGTTTATGCTTCGGGAGATGGAATTGTTTTAAATCCGGGAGGTTTAACAGGATATGGAAATGTGGTTTGTATAGCTCATGGATTTGGTTACCAGTCGCTATATGCTCATTTATCTAAAGTGTCCGTTCGACCAGGACAAAAAGTTAAGCGTGGTGAACTTGTTGGATATATTGGTAGCACAGGATTATCAGTAGCTCCACATTTACATTACGAAATTATAAAAAATGGAACAAAAGTAAATCCAGTTCATTATTTCTATAATGATTTATCTCCAAAAGAGTACGAAGAAGTACTTGAAGCTGCTTCTAAAGTAAATCAAGCTCTATCATAATTCAATCGTATCCTTAAAAACTGGAAGGTTAATATCTGCAATTCCAAATTTAGTAAGATGATTTTTAAAAAATTCCCTACTATCATTTTCGCCATGAACAAGAAATAGTTTCTTTACTTTTGAAAAATCTTGACATTGTAAAAACTTACTTATTTCGGTATAATCAGCGTGTCCCGAATACGAAAACAGAGTTCGAATAGTTGCTTTTACCTTATATTTTCTACCGAAAATCGAAACCGATTTATCTCCTCTTAAAATTCTAGCACCTAACGTTTGAGGAGCACAATATCCAACTGCAAGGATAGTTGTACGTTTATTCTCGATATTATTAGCTATATGATGTTTTACTCTTCCAGCTTCCATCATTCCCGAAGCTGAAATAATTATACAAGGTTTTTCAAATGTATTCAGACGCTTAGAAGCATCAATGGTACGAATGTAATGCAGTTTTTCAAAACCAAACGGATCCGTATTAACTTTTAAATTCTCCAACATTTCGTCATTAAAACATTCATTATGCAAACGGAAAATATCCGTTGCCGAAATAGCTAAAGGACTGTCAACAAACACATTTATTTCGGGCAATAAATTTTGAGAATGTAATCTATCGAGTGCATAAACCATTTCTTGAGCTCTCCCAATAGCAAAAGACGGAATTATTAATTTCCCTTTATTTACCACACATGCTTCTTTTACAATCTTCAACAAATCAAGTTCGGCACTTTGTAAGGGCTCATGAACTCTATTTCCATAAGTAGATTCGGTTATAATATAATCCGCTTGAGGAAATGCTTGAGGATCCTTTAAAATTCTTTTTCCATACCTGCCAATATCTCCAGTGTAGCAAATTTTTTTAACAATTTTACCTTCCTTAATACTTAAATTAATTGCCGATCCTCCTAAGATATGACCAGTATCGGTTAGAAATAAGCTTGCTTCATCACAAAATTTAAAATCCTTTCCATAAGGTATACTCACAAAGCTATTTAAACAATTATTTGCATCTTTTTCGGTATAAATTGGTTCTATTAAAGGAAGATTTTTGCTTTTTTGTTTTTTATTAAAAGTTTCAGCATCAGATTCCTGAATTTTTCCAGAATCAGGAAGCATTATTGAACACAAATCGCGTGTTGCAGGAGTACAAAAGATGGTTCCATTAAATCCATTTTTATGAATAAATGGAATTAATCCTGAATGATCAATGTGAGCATGAGATAAAATTAAATAATCAATTTCCGAAGGATTAAAACCTAAATCGCGATTCATGGCATCGGTTTCAAGCCCTTTGCCTTGATACATACCACAATCTAACAATATTTTAATTCCTTTTTTTGTTGTGATTAAGGTTTTACTTCCTGTAACTTCGCCAACAGCACCTAAAAATGATATTTTCATGAGTTTTTTTTGGTAAAAATAGATGATTATTCGCTATTGACAATCAACATTTCAAGTTTATTTTTTCTATTTTTGATTTTTTAAATTATTTTATGTCGAAAATTAAAGCTAAACAACCAAATCAAAATATTTATTTAAAAACATCGAATAAATACAGAACTCTTTTTTTTATATTTATTTTAATCTCAATTACTTGCTTTACTTTTTCCAATATTGGAAAAAATCAGTTTGTAGGTTGGGACGACATTGTTTATGTTACCGGTAACAAAACATTAAAACTAACTACCGATAATGTTTTGCACTCATTTTTTAAAGGCGAACCTCATGGAATGTATGTTCCATTAACCGCTTTAAGTTTTTCAATTAATCATTATTTTTCGGGAATGAAGCCTGCAACCTATCTTTATACTAATTTATTCTTACACCTTTTAACCGTTATTTTTTGTTTTATTTTTATTAGAAAATTGATAAAAAATGAATTGATAACATTTTTCTCAACCTTACTTTTTGCAATCCACCCCGCACAAGCCGAAGTAGTTGCCTACACTGCTGGTCGAAGAGACGTTTTGTATGCATTGTTTTTTATGATTAGTTTAATTTTCTACTTAAATTATATTCAACAAAATTTCAAGAAAAAAGAGTTGATTTTCAGCATTTTGTTTTTTACTTTATCATTATTAGCAAAGCCTCAAGCCCTTCTAATGCCCGTTATTCTTCTTGCAATAGATAAAATTAATTCACGAAATTTAATTTCAAAACAAGTTTTATTTGAGAAAATTATTTTTATTGCTCTTTGCCTGCTTTTCGGCATTATTTCAATTATCGTCAAACAATCTTCCGAAGGCTTTGCCATATCAAGAGAAGCAATGGAAGTTCCATTTTATGCTCGAATTATTTACGCATTTTACGTTCTAATCTTATACTCCATAAATTATTTTATTCCTTATAATTTATCATTAATTCACCCCTATCCAGCTAATGGAATCCCCATTTTTGCCTGGTTGTCGCCAATACTAGTAATTGCAATTATTGGCTGGATTAGCATAAAATTTTTCAAAAAACATACTGTTTACAATTGGGGTATTATTTTTTATATTTTAACTATCGCTTTGATGCTACAAATATTTCCAAACTCATACGGATTACTAAATGATCATTATTTGTACATTCCAATAATTGGAATATCAATTTTTATCACATCATTATTGTTCGAAAAAATTAAAAATAGAACTCTTCCAGTAGTTATTTTTTCAATTTACGCCTTGGTATTCATCACAATTAGTCGCCAACGAGTTGACGTTTTTAAAAATGGAATTTCAGTGTTTAGCGATGTAATAAAATCATATCCCCAATCGCATGTAGCTTATAACAACAGGGGTAGCATTTATTTCGATAAAAACAATTTTGATTTAGCTCTTAAAGATTTCACAGAATCGATAAAAACAAATCCAGAAAATCCTTATGCATATAACAATAGGGCTGTAATTTATTTATCTTTTGGTAAAATTAATGAAGCCATGAACGATTTAAACACGGCTATTAAACAGCGTCCTGATTATGCTGACACCTATTCAAACAGAGGAGTTGCAAAGGGAATGATGATGGATAAAACAGCCATTGATGATCATAATAAAGCAATAATGTTACAACCAAACGAAGGAAAATATTATTATAACCGAGGAGCATATTTTCTTCAATTTGGTGATAAAACGAGTGGATGTATGGATATTCAAAAAGCAAAAAAATTAGGAATACAAAAATCAAATCCAATGATTGATGAAATTTGTAATAATCACTAGTTTAACCCAAATTAATCAATAGGAGATTTGAAAAAATCGAACTATTGGATTTAGTTGGGTTTAATCCCGATTTAATGTTTGTTTCAATTCGTATCAACTAATTGATTTAGAAACATTTAATCGTTTCAGCGATTGTATCGCTGATTCTGGGTTTAAATAAGAAAAGGAAATAACGTTTGTTATTTCCTTTTCAATGGTATCCAATTTTTTACTTACACTCGGTACAATATAGTTTTTTCACCGCTTGATTTTCGAGTACTTGGAATGAAAACTTATTCATCGAAGTGCAAAACCTTGCTTTATCAATATCGTGACATCGTTTAGCCAGTTCGGCAAAAGTGTTTGACAGGTATAATTCTTCGCGATAGCTCCACAATGTAAAATAAGTGAAAACAAAGTCGGGCGAAATATCCTTTTTATTAATAAACGGAGCCATTAAGTATTCGGCATAAGTATAATCGCCATGTTTAATAAATACCGTTGCTAATTTGTAAGCATTCAGCCATGATGTAGCATCTATATTAACAATAGTTTGAATTTTATTATACGTAGATTCAATCAAAATTTCCATAGATGGAGATGCGGAAGTATCTGCAAATTCTAAAATTTTAAATTGTAATTCCATATTTAAAGCGTCTGATTTTGTTTTTGGAATTTGTTTTAAGGTGTAAATTTTATCAACATTGGCTTGCATTGCTTTAATATCCGCTTCGTTTTTAAACTCAACGTTCATAACTTCACAAACGCTTCTATCAAATAATGCAAAATCATTTTTATCGTCCATTTTAATAAGTTTCGACACTCCATCGCACATTTTATCGTTTACATTTTCGAGGAAGAAATTATCAAGGTAATAGTAATTCACAAGGAATGGAACAAATTTCTTTTCTTGTGGAATCACCATATCTTTTACTACTTTTTGCGAATATCTACCCTCTTCGCATGCACGAATAATATATTTTTGAACGGAGAAGGCAAGTTTTAAATCGCCGGCTGCAATAGCTTTGTTAAATTTATTAATTACAAATTCCTGTTCATTTTTACCGGTAATATCATACGTAATATTCATCACAATTTGTGCAAACCGATGCTTTGCAAGAATCGGTTCTAAATCTTTTAAAACTTTGCCTTTTAATTGATTTTTAACTTCATCGATAGAGAGGTTAGCCATTTCGGGATATTTCGAGTCTTTAACATCTCTTTTAAACATTTCCCAACTATCCGAAGCTAAGGTTTTATATTTAATTTTTTGTTTTTGGCGTTGATTAATCGCTTTAACGATACTTTCGGCTCTTTGAACCTGTAGGGTTTCATTCGTTTTATCACTACCTTCCATGGATGTAAAAGCAGTAATAACAAGGCTATCTACATCAAATTTTGGTTCTTTTAATGCTTTTATGAATGGCTCTATGTCTTCATTTTTATAATCGGCTTTGCTTTGTTGAAATGGGACAATAAATTCTAAGATACCATTTTCCGCTACGGGAATATATTCGCCACATGCAATCGATTTTAGGTCGGGCATAAAACGTAATTTCTCAACATAGTCTACTGGCGAATTTTCGATATAAATTTTTTGTAATGAACGACATACACTCTTCTCTTTAATAACAATTAAATTTAATTCATAATCGCCAGTTACTTCGGGTGGTATTTCGCCAAAACTAATCTTTAAACGTTTTGATTTCTTTTCGGTAATCTGATTATTTTTAATTATTTTTTTAGCATAAATTCGTTTAATCATAACACCTCTATTCACTCTATTGTTATCCACAATGTTGTCATCACCACATTTGTATTGCTCACGCATAACAATATCAACAGCTAAACCATCTTTTTTACGACCTACCACTCTACGTAAATTTCTTGAGTTTTCAAATTCAAAAATGATTTCGCCATTTTCAACTTTTAAACCTTCGTGCCATGATTCTAAATTTCGCTGTGCCTCACAACGTTTACATTTGCGTTTGTCAGCAGGTTTTAAACCATATTTTTTGGTAGTAAATTTTGTAGTAAGATCATCTCTACGCTTAACCGATGGATTTAATGTTCTGTCATTTCCAAGCACAATCGAAAAATAGATATTTCGTTTATTTTCATCAAAAGCATAAGCGATACCAACTTTTGAAAATCGTCTATCTAAAAGAATTTGAGAGCTTTTTTTATTATTTAAAACAGGTAACAACATCGATTTTACAAGGTCGAAATATGAATATTTTTTTTGTGGATCAGATGCTTTTGTTCGCGATACAACTTCATCAACAAACGAAGTTCCTCCAAAAACTTTTACCCTTCGGACGGTAGTACTATACATCCCCTTATTTTCCAATGTTTTAGATTCGGTATATGCCATATAATCGGCTTGCAGTATTGCTGCTGAATCTAAAATAGTTTCAATGTATAAAGTACCAGCTTTTCCACCAGATGGATTGGTTGTTCGGATATAATTTACAAAATCTAAAACACATGATTTTAGAATTGCTGGGTTAAAATCAACTGGATTAAAGTTTTTATCGTAATCAGCTTTCGCTTTTAATGGGTGAAAGCTCAAAGTATCCCAACTGGAAACCTGCGATTTAACAGTATTACCTATGATTAATAAAAACAGAAAAATTGAAAAGTAAGTTTTTTTCATACACGTGTTTTTAAGTTGTCGACTGTTTTAGAGAGCAATAATAAGCAAAAAAAATTGGCTTGCAAAAAAATCAACCACTTTTTTATAAAAAAATAATTTTCAATTTTCATAAAACATCCATTTACGTAGTATTTTCGATATATTTAAATAAATATGTCTCTCGCAATTTTTGGCTTTGAACAAATGAATTTATATTTATTCAATTTTTGTTTTAGTTTTGTCGTTTCAAAAAATGAAAATGAAAATAGTCGCTAAACAATTGCTTGATTTTATTAAAGACGATTTTAACTTAAAATCATACGTTTGGACTATTGTTTTTATAAGTGCAGCAATTGCTATAAACTATTCTACAAATTTTCAGAGTAAATATATTTATAATAGTGAAAGCACAACCATCGTATGTTTTCGATTTTTCTTATTCTATTCCTTAGCATGGTTTATTGTAGCTATTCCAAAATTGTATTTTACAAGAAAGCTTAATAAATTAAAGTCAACTGAATTTTGGGTAAAAATACTTCTTTTCATTTGCTTAATTAGCATAACATCGGGCTTTCGTTTCGATTATAAATGGTTTAACGAAATTCAAGATCATCAAAGTCGAATATATTTTACAAAAATACTTACTCAATTAAAATGCTTAATCGTATATACATTACCATTTATTATATTGTGTAAAATTTACGATAAAAACCAAAAAGGAATATACGGACTGAATACACAATTTGAGAATGGAAAAACATATTTGCTGTTATTATTGGCAGTTTCTCCATTTATTATTTCAGCTTCGTTTACTCCCGATTTTATTCAAGCATATCCCCGTTTTAGGGTTTGGCAATTTGAAACGGTGACTCTAATGCCTTCGTGGTTAAGTACTTTCGCTTTTGAATCAGTTTATATTCTGGATTTTGCGATGACCGAATGGATGTTTAGGGGAGCGTTAGTAATTGGAATGATTTCAATTTTAGGCAAAGATGCAATTTTACCGATGGTTTCGGTTTATGTATTTTTGCATTTTGGAAAACCTTTGGGTGAAACTATTAGTTCATTTTTTGGAGGATATATTCTTGGTGTTTTAGCGTACAAAACTCGACATATTTGGGGAGGCGTTTTGTTACATGCTGGAATTGCATTAATAATGGAAGTGATGGGATTATTTCAATATTATGTGATGGGAATGCATCGGTAATGTGTAATGTGCTAATAATTCAATGTGCCAATGTGCTAATGATTCAATGTGCTAATGATTTAATGTGCTAATG
>CAZFPO010000098.1:0-11301 GCA_964521105.1 uncultured Lentimicrobiaceae bacterium
ACTAATTTATTACATAATAATATAAAATTTTTAACATGGCAGTAATTGGAAGAATAAGAAAACACTCAACTCTTTTGCTAGTTATCATTGGTTTAGCATTGCTCGCATTCATTATGGGCGACTTTGTTCGTAAATCATCTCATGGTCCTAGTATGCTAGGCGAAATTGACGGAGAAGATGTTACGTATACCGATTTTTTTAATAGAGTTGCTGAACAAGAAGACATTTATAAAAGAAATACTGGAAAAGAAGAACTTACTCCCGAAGAATCATTCCAGCTTAAAAACATGGTTTGGGAAACTATATTGCAAGAATATTTACTTGGTAAAGAATATTCAAAATTAGGGGTTGAGGTAACCGAAGAAGAAATGGACGATATGATTAAAGGAAGAAATCCTCATCCAATTATTCAACAAATTTTTAAAGATCCCGAAACTGGTGCTTTTAATCCTGCTTTTGTTGAACAATTTATTGCAAACAAAGATAAAGCCCGTCCCGAAGAACAAAAATTCTTTGACCAGGTAGTAAAAGAGATAAAAAAAGAACGATTAAACAATAAATATACTTACTTAGTTTCCAAATCGTATTATCTGCCAAAAGCTATTGCAAAATCTATGTTTGAAGAAGCTTATACTTCTCGTAACATCAGAGTTGTTCAGGCAAATTATCAAACGATTCCTGATAATACCATAACGTTAACTGATGATGACTACAAAAAATGGTATGATGAACATAAAAATCTTTTTAAACAAGAAACTTCTGTTGATGCGGAATACGTTATTTTTGACATTATTCCAACTCCCGCTGATTTAGAAGAAATAAAAATTAATGTTGCTAGCATTTATGAAGATTTCAAAGCTCATGAAAATGCAGCAGTATTTGTTAGTACTCTTCCCGATTCTAAATACGACAGCTCTTATTTTAAAAAAGGGATGCTTCCATTAGGATTCGACACCCTCGTTTTTAGCATGAACGAAGGTTCGTTTATTGAACCGTTTGAAGAAAACAACAGCTATTACTTTGGAAAAATTTTAAAAGTTACAGCTCGACCTGATTCAATTAAAGCGAGTCAATTACTTATTCAATTTAAAGATGCACGTGGAGCAAAAACAGAAAGAACGAAAGAACAAGCAAAAGTTATTATCGATAGTTTATTAATTGCATCAAAAAAGCCAAACTTTTCGTTTGATGATGCGGTAATTAATATGTCGGAATATCCAACGGCTAAAAAAGATACTGGTAATTTACAATGGATGGTAGATGGGGATATAAATTATCAACTTTTCTTTGATAGTGCTATAACAATTGGTGTAAATAATTATCGTATAGTTGAGTCCGCACTAGGTTATCATTTGTTAAAAGTAACTGAAAAAACAGCTCCATTGAAAAAAATCCAAATTGCTATTGGAAAAAAACTTATTGAGCCTAGCGAGTCTACTATTCAAGATGTTTACACTTTGGCAAATAAATTATCTGGCGAAAATGAAACCATCGAAAAGTTTAACAAAGCTATTACCGAAGGTGGTTTAAATAAACGTATGTCCGAAAACATAACTAAAATGCAATATACCATTCCTGGTGTTCAAAACGGCAGAGAAATCGTAAGATGGTTCTTTGATAAAAAAGTTGAAGTTGGACAAGTTTCTCAGGTTTTTGACATCGATGGAAAATACGTGGTAGCTGCATTAAAAACTCAAAAAGAAGAAGGTTTTGCTAAACTCGAAGAGGTTAAAAAAATAATTGAACCAATGGTAAAACGAGATAAAAAAGCAGAGAAAATAATTGAAAACATTAATAAAATTAATCCAAAAGAAATTAATGCAATTGCAACTAATTTAAAAACCACCGTGGATTCGTTGCCTAATGTTGTTTTTGCTTCGTATAATTTTGGTAGATACGGTCCCGAACCATCGGTTATTGGTAAAATTAGTACGCTAAAACAAGGTGCTATTTCAAAACCGTTAAAAGGCGAAATGGGTGTTTATGTTGTTTTTGTTGACCAAATAACCCCTGCTCCTAAAACCGAAGATTACAAATTTGTAGGTATGCAAATGGCATCAATGTTCAGCCAAAGAGTTCAAAATGGATTGTTTGAAGCCATTAAGGAAAAAGCAAAAGTAAAAGATAATCGCATTTTCTTTTACTAGTTATCATATAATTTGATTAAAAAAAGCCTTGAGTTATCAAGGCTTTTTTAATTTAGGTTAGAACACTTTTTAAAACCTTTACGGATTTTAATCCCGAAAAATTATTTAAATGATAGGTGTAAAAACGTATTAAATTATCTAACGTTGTATGTTTAGACTAAAAAAACATGAAATAAGAAGATGCAATATATGGTAATAAGGCGTGTTTAAAATTTCAAAAATGGGAAAAGTGAAGTAGATTACGTATCCAAAAATTATTTTAAATTAGTTTGATTATACTTACAAGTAAAGCAACCTCCAATTTTAAACTCACCACCATCTTTAACTAGTTTTCTTCCAAATTGGTAAAGAGTATCTGGAAAAACATCAAACCACATGTCTTTTATAATATATAAATTTGGTTGATTAAATACTTCTTCAACGATTGATTGGTTCCGAACAGCACCCGATTGTTCATGTGGCGTTGCTTTAATTATCTCTGGATTTTTCGCCGATGTAATATATGAATTCCAATATTCACTAATTATTCCAATTTTACCTAATTGTAGAAATTCTGAGCGAAGATTAAGTTCTGGTCGAAATGATTTTGGACTCACATATTTAAGATTTATTGGAGTACTTATAGCTCCTGCAAAAACGGCAATAATTATTAACACTTTTAGTGCTGGTTTTACTTTATTAATATTACTGAGATTGTCAATGAGCAGGAAGATGAAAATTGTAGCTGAAATATATAAAGCAACAAAATACCATCGTCCCATACCATTTAGTAAAACCCATTTTGAAATCATTAGTATTGAGAAAACCGAAAAAAAATCGACAAGAAAAATAAAAATCCATTGTTTGTTTTCAAAATTAAATTTATTTCTGTTTTTCCAATACAGTAAAACAGAAATAACCATAAGCACAATAGATAGCCAAGAATATATGCTAAAGATAAGAGATTGATGCTTGAAAAATAAAATTTCAACGACACTTTTAATGAACATTTTGATAGAGACTATGAACTCAGGAGCCTTATTTATCATCAAATATTGCTCTGCGTTTATAGTTGCTTGATTCTTTGCCCAATTGATGAATAAATATATTAAAATTGCACCTAAAGACAAATATAACAATATAATTTTGTTGAAAACAACTTTTCGCTCTTTAAGGATTTTAAATAAACCAAGTGATGATATCATAATCAATATTGTGACTATTGATAAATCAGACACCCATTGAGATAGTAAAAAAAGCAAAATGATTATAGAGAGATTAATGTGATTTTTGTATGAATTTGATTTAAAATCTATTTTTTTAATCATTAAAATTGAAAAACCGATCAAACTATATTCTACTCCTATTGGAAATCGCATTAAATCTATAAATTGAACAGGAGGGAAAAACCATGCTATTGAAAATAAAATTTTAATATAATTATTTTTAAACAAAGAGGAAAAACCCAAATAACCTAAAAAGAGAACGATGTAGTTTGAAATTGAAACGGAAACATATGCTGGAAATCCGAAGATTTTTATAAAAATCTGACTAATTAATGGAATAAGTGTTCCTCCCCGATTTTGACCCCAACAGTACACATCATTGGGTAACTTATAATAATGTGCCATTAAAATATTTAGAGCATCATCTGAGTTTAAGAGAGGATAAAATATTGAAGAATAAAGGCAAAAGGAAGTTCCAATTATTATTGACAGAATAAAATAAAAGACTGATTTTCTATCCTCAAAGGATAACTTTAAGTACTTATAGGCTTGAGAAAATTTTAAAAAATGATTCATGTTTTAAATTTATAGCAAGTAATACAATAGCAACGAGTTGAAATAAAACGAATCATTAACCTTCTGAAGTTAATAAATCATTAAACATCATAATATTGCACAAATACATCTCTTGATTTTCACAATATTTAATAACTAAAGATGGCTACAAATATAATAATTTAGTTTAAGATACAATTAAATTTAAAATAATGGTATCTATAACTGCAAGCTATTCGGATATAAAATTCGAGTAGAATTTTGTCTTAGAGGTTTTCAATCTAACTCAAAACTAAAACGGTAATATTAACATTAATTAACAAATACACATTTGCTAGTCTCGTGTAAATAATTAACATTTGTAAAATTATTTTAAATTAATCAATGTTCAATATGAAAAAATCTATTTTAATTTTAGTATTAATGTATGCAGTTTTCCGAATTAATGCCCAATCAAATTGGTTCTATAATCAAAATTTAATTTATGCAAATCCGATCACTACAAAAGTAGGTATTGGAACAACAATTCCTGGTGCGGAATTACACATTCTTGACAATGGAACTGGGAATAACTGGAATCAATTAACATTACAAAGTAGTAGTTCATCAGGAGGTTTGACTTTAATAAATAATTTGGGCACAATATGGGAAATTCAAAATGCAGCATCTGTTGGATCTAATCCAAATGGAATTGTATTTTATAATAGAACTGCAGGGTTGTATGCGCTATCTATTGCATCGGGAGGAAATGTTGGAATAGGGACAACTTCACCAAGCCAGAAGTTAGAAATATATGGCGGAAATATGGTTATTGGGGGAGCATATAAAAAATTCCTTTTTCATACACAGTATTATAGTTCAACTTCAAATTTCATTGGAATAGCCCCATGGAATAATGGAGGTTGGGATTTTAATAATGGATTTGCTTTGTTTGATAATGGAAAAATGACACAAAACATTAGCCAAGACGGAATTATTGCTTTTAACATACATAGAACTTCTGATAACTATGATGTATTTAGGGTTTACAGTGATGGAAAAGTATATGCAACTGAAATAACTGTTACAACTCCAGGTTTATTCCCCGATTATGTTTTTGATTCAAATTATGATCTCAGAAGTCTCAAGGAAATTGAAACTTTTATAAAGATCAATAAGCATTTGCCCGATATGCCAACGGCTAAATACATTGAAGATAATGGAATAAATTTGGGCGAATTACAAGTTATCTTAGTTAAAAAAATTGAAGAGCTAACACTTTATTTAATTCAACAACAGCAGCAACTTGATAAACAAAATACATTAATTATTGAACAACAAAAGCTCATTGAAAATTTATACAAACGATAGGGTTGTGTGCACATTTGACAGTGTGTACAAATAAACTATAGAAACGACCAAGAGGAAAATACATAAATTTAAAATTTTAAAAAAAGTAATGAGAATGTTTATAATTAAAAATTCAGAGAAATGAAAAAAATTTTGATAGGTTTAAGCCTGTTTTTAGTAATAGCTATTGGTTTTTATGCTTGTAAAAAAACTTACGAAGAAGGTCCCTCTATTTCGTTTCGTTCGAAAATGAATAGAATTACCGGCAAATGGAAATTAGTATCCATTGAAGGTGTACCACGCTTACACCCCGAAATTGACCAGTTTATGGAATTGACCGATGAAGAAATATCCGATGGAGTTTATAAAGCTAAATTTATAAATTTTCAAGAAGAATTTGGTTGTATTGGCGACACTGTAGGTGAAGCTTTATTTACAGATGAAGGTGAATGGCATTTCTTTAGTGGGGCATTTGGAGCTGGGTGTAGTATCGGAGAAGAGTTAATGGAAAACGAAGGTCTAATAACAGAAATACTTTCTAGTGGACAACAATTTGTTGGCACAAGATGGAAAATATTGCGATTAACAAACAAAGAGTTGAAAATCCAAAACAATATATGTGTAAATGACATGTGTGCATATTATAGAGATCCACGAACGTTAACTTTTAAGAAACAATAATCACATTAATTATGAAAAAGCTATTATGGATGTTTTTGTTTTTGTATGTAAACATTACAGTCCTTTTTTCTCAAAACTATAACGATTTAAAGATAAAAGAAGAATATGATATTTACAATACCAACTTAGTTAATGTTACTTACGAATTATGCACAAATAGCCCAAATGCTGATCAACTCGATTTTGGAGATGGGATGTCGCATGTACTTGAGGGATATTTGTCTATCTATAAAGCAACAGGGGATAAAGCCTATTTGTATAAATTTGTCATACAATCACTTTGTGTTATGGAAAATCGACATGACTATGCAGGTATAAATTCAGATCCAAGATGGTCAGAAAACATGTACCAAGATGGTAATATTTGTGCAGCAATGTCACGATTTATCTATTTTGTTAAAAACGAAGAACCTACATTAATGAGCCAATCCATCTATCCTTTTGATCAAATAAACCCTACATTATACCTAGCTAATACCTGTAATTGTAATAAGTTCAACACAACATTCACGACATTAGGTCAATATGCTAATTGGCTGCAAGACCGTGTGGGCGAAACATTGTGGTGGTTTTTAACCAACGGATACTGGCGTGATGCTGTTGGTTTTGTGAAGTATCCTTATGACGAAATTGCTGTTGACTTGAATATGCAAGTTGGTTTTGGTCGGGCTTTATTATTTAATGGTCTATCTGCCAACAATTCAATTTTTTTACAAAAAGCAATGATACTCGCAAATTTACTAACATCAAATGTAACTTTTTATGATTTTTGTGAGGACGTATCATACGACGAGCCAGTTTTCCAATTAACAAGTTCAAATGCATACTGGTGGTATCATCGTGGTTGGAGGATAGAAACACGCCCTTGTTACTTATTTTTTAACAGCCCAAGCATAACTCAATATACTGAATTTATTGAAGATATGAGTCATGGTGCAAATGTTACTTGGTTAGTCCAAGATTATTACCATTATTTAACTAATACTCCATTTGATATTCAGGATATGGTTCGCTTTAGAAATACGTTTTTATTAAACATAACCGACAGTAATGGTGAATTTTATAATTCAGTTAGAGGGAGTGATGGTCCAATTAATAATAATGATGAGTGTGCTCCAGATAATTGCCCCCACAACTTTCTTCATAATGCTGCATTAAACTACATACCACTAGCGGAGTTTGATAGCGAATCACCAACGATTACACCTAAAGTTTATAATACTGTTTTAGAGTATTATTCAAATCGAATAAGTGGATATACATACGCTCCCTATCAGGGAATGCACAATAAAGGACATGCCGAAGTTGTTTTAGCTCAGTGGACGAAAGAATGCCCAAATTTAACTTTGTACAATCGTGATGTGGTTTATAATCAAGATTTTTTCTCAAAAGGAGAGCTTACGGTTGCTCCTGAAGAAGCAACAGGCAATTCGTATGCTGAACCCATTATCAGCGATAATAAGTTTATTGTAAATGAAAACGTGACAGTAAATATGAGTGCAGCAAATAAAATCACACTTAAACCAGGTACACAGATTAAATCGGGTGCTCAATTTCGTGCCTATATTAATCCATTACTTTGTGAAGAAAACAATACTAAATCTATACAAAATAATCAAAATAGCACCCATAACATCTTATCTGACCATACAATTATCGATACAATAACAAACCCAAATACCATTAATTTGCAAAACAATGCTCTTAATGTATTTCCTAGCCCATTTTCAGAAAACATTACTGCTCAAGTTACATTAAACAAACAAAGCAAGATAAGCTTGACTATTTTTGATATTTTTGGAAGAAAAACTATTGAAAAAATCCAAAACGTAGAATATGAAGGTGGTGTATATGACATTTCGGTTTCTACTAATTTTTTGATACCTGGCATCTATTATTGTGTTCTGAATATTGACAATCAGGAAATTATAACAAAAACAATTGTGAAAAAATAAAAAACGGAACAAAAGCAATCTGGCTCTTTTTTATGATTCCACTTTTTGGTTATCTATTTAGAGTTGAAAATTATATTGCTTTCCATAAAATCATACTAACAAAATTATACTTCAAGTTATAAAACTATCTGAAATTAATTCAATACACTTTTTAATACTTTTAGAGACTTCAATCCTGTAAATTGAGTAAGGTGATATGCATAAAAACGTATTAAATCATCTAAAAACTGATTTCTATCGATTAAAGAAAAATTTTCAGAAGTCATTTCTTCAGATAAATAGGAGTTTAAAATAATACTGCTTTTTTCTTCAAATCCTGAATTCAAATCTGTTATTACTGGGAAAAAAGAAGCGGATTTAATGTCGAAAAATTTATTTTGTTTACTAAAATTATTAATAGGAACTATCCCAAGATATTTAGTAAATTTGGTCATAAACTGTAGATGAAAATCCGAAAAACGGAATTCTTTTTCATCTAAATTAAGAATACTTTCTTCCACAAAATTATAAAGATTTGCATCAAACTCGGAGATGTGAATGCATCGATGAAGTAGTTCGGCTAAAAAAAGTGTAATCGTTTTTTTATAAAAATCGGTATTAATTGTTTTGAAGTGATACGCCATTTGCATCTCTTTAACAATACATAAATCGGAATTGTTTTTTTTCCATGCAGTTATATCCACAAAGTTTAAAAAATCGACACACGAAGCTTTGTTTTTTGATTTACTAGATAAAGCTCCTTTCATTAAAAAGGATTGCTTACCGCCGTTCTTAGTTAGAATATGAACTATTAAGCTACTCTCTGAATATCTAATTTTATTTAAAACAATACCCTTGGTTGAAAAAATCATTTTTAATGAATGAATAATATTTTTGCAACTACTTTTTCAATGCCATCCGTATCTGATGAAAAAACAAAATAGACACCTGTTTGAGCCCTGTCTCCCGAAAAGGTATTACCATTCCAAACGGCTTGTCCACCATTTGCAGTAGTTTGGTAAACTAACATGCCATTTATGTCCGTAATTTTTACATTTGCATTGCGAGTTAATCCATTTATTCCAATATAGCCATTATATGTTTCGCGAACAGGATTTGGAAAAACTAACACTTCATCTGCAATATATTCACTGCCAGAAGTTGCCATACCACGATACGAAATAATTCCTTTATCAGTAGCAATAAAAACTTCTCCTGTTTTGGGGTGAATGGCAATATCGATAATGGTATTTGAAAATATTGGGCTATTTGATTCGGTAAAACTGAATAATTCTTTTGTTCCATCAGGCGACATGACAAAAACTCCCGCTTTTGATGTTCCAATCCATTTTTGATTGGCACCATCAACCGCAATACAACTCACGTTTTCAAATTCTAAAAGGTTTTGAACGTAACCATCTTGTTCAATTAAAATATTTTGAGGTGCAGGGTTGTTTGTCGAAAAAATCGATTCGGGATTATAAAATACTTTTATGCCCTTGTCGGTACCAATCCAAATACTTCCATCTAAATCCTGTGCAATACAATTAATTTGATTTGTTGAAATTCGTGTTCCCAAATTAATGTTTAATGATTTTTTTTCATCATCAGATGGATTATCAATGGTTCCGTTATCATTATATACAACCAACCCATTTGTTCGAGGCAAAATTATCCACTTATAATTCGATGAATCGATAAATACTTTTGAGGCATTAACTCCATTTGCATAAGGTGCTAGGTTGAATGTGTACCAATTGTTTTGAGGGGTTCGAGCGGCTAAAATTTTTCCAGTATTTGAATTGGTACACCACATTGTTCCATTTTTATCAATTGCTAATCCGCCAATGTAAGTACCACCGGCAAAGGATTCTAATGGCGTGTTTAATATAGTGTATGTGTTTTGTAGTTGCCCATTATTAAATTCTAAAATTCCTTTTCCCCATGTTGCAGCAAAAATTTGAGATGGATTTAGTGGATTGGAAGCCATTGAAATAATATCATAGATTGTATCGAGTTGAGGTACTGTTAAATTGGTTACATTATGCCATTCATTGTCGGTAAAATAGCTCCAATTCGCTTTTATCATATTGTTTCCCCACGATCCAGTAACACCACCTTGCGTAATTGTTAACATATCTTGGCATAACGACATTTGAAAACATTGGTCGGAAAGTGGTCCATTAAAAGTAAAAAAATCGTTTTTCCAAATGTTTTGCGACCAGTTTTTTACTAAACCGTGTTGATTATCGCAAATCCATCTATTTCCAGTTTTATCGATTATTGCATAATTGCAAAAGATATTTTTGGGATTATACGTCCATAAATTCGTAATATTAGCAAAAGTAGTGTCGTATTCGTTAACAAAATAGTTTAAAGCAATGATTAACGCGTTTTTATACACATTCATGCATTTTTTCTGAGCATTTCCAGTAAATTCAGTATAATTCCAAACTCCATTTTTGTAAATAAATGTTGAATCGGTGTTTTCTTGAGCGCCAGGTTTATTTACAATGATTGAATTATTAAAATTGCAAACCATATTTAGTTTTGTGCCAAAATAGAAAAAACTTTCATCAAAAGTCCAATAATTGTAGTTTGCTAAATTTTGATTGTTTATGTCGGCATTGTACATACCAAGTTCTGTGGCAACATAGAATTTGTTGTTGTAGATATCCATATCAAAAACTTCTACTTGATTTCCAAGTGGTCCAATTAGCCATGTATCGCAAACTTCTCTTCGGTTTAAATCAATAACAACTACTCCAAAGCCGCAACTCAAATATGCCTTATTTTCTTTAATAAAAATATTATTAATTGTTTTTCTACCTGGTATAATTTTTCGTTTAATATCGGGCAAATTATAAACTACATCGTTTTTAATTAGGTCGATATTTGTGTTTGTATAGGCAATTATTAATGATTTTGATTCTTCGGCATAAGCGATTGATGAAATTCCAACATCCGACAAGCCATCAACCTTTGTTATTTTATGAACAGTATTGTCCGATTTATCGACATAAAAAAGCGTTTGAGGGGTGGCTGCATAAATTCTATCGCTTGCTTCAACAGCCATAATTACTTTGTTATATGGAAGATGTTCACGCCATGTACCAAGTGGAATTTGAGAATTTACATTTACAAGAGTAATGAAAAACAAAAAAAAGTATATCAATTTTAATTTCATAAAGTATCAATAATGAATAATACAAAGAACAAAAATAATTTAAAAAAGAACATTAATAAGCTAACAATAAAAAACTAAATTTATTGTAGAATAGGATATTGTAATGTCAATTTTTTGAGTCAACAATGATTTTAAATCACTACTGACCGATTAAAAGTTTGAGATTCATCGCTTCGCTTTGAATGACAAGGCTTTTGGTGAATTCAGTAGGAGAATGGGTTGTCATTCCGAGAAGTTATTCAAAATTTTGAAAACAAAGAGTG
>CAZFPO010000099.1:0-11255 GCA_964521105.1 uncultured Lentimicrobiaceae bacterium
AATATTAATCATTTTGTTTGATAAACTTATTAAATCATCGCCATACAATAGACACATTTGCAATGTATTGCGTCCTTTACCTTTTGGGGCAGTTTCGGCAGCAAGCATCATTTTTAAGCCAATATTTTTTGCTAATTCTAATTTTTGTATGTTATCTAATAAAAATTTAGTCATTTTCATTATTCGTAAAACTGTCAGTTTTTTCAATATACCTAATTCGGATACCCGATTTTTCGACAGGGTTAAAGTGTCGTACAATAAATACTTTAGCATGACCTTTCCATTCGGCACATTCGGGTTTGTAATAATTGATAATATTTGGGCGATGAAGTATCAGAATTGTATCGCAAAACCCTGTAATATAATGAGGAATATTTTCTAAATTAGGTACTGAGTCGGGCTCATTTAAAAATTTTGAATTTGAAATTTGTGAAAAGGCGATGATAGGAGTTGAAAATTTTTCAGCTAACTCTTTAAGTTTGCTCATTAATTTTTCATGTTCTTCCATATTTTTTTCTAAATTGATAATGTGTTGAGCATACAATTCAACATTATCAATAAAAATCACTTTAACATTCAATTCATTAATCATGAATTGAATTTTTTCTTCCATTTCTTCAGGACTTAAAATACTAGAATCGTCAATAAAAAATGAAGAACTTTCCATGAGGGAAATAAATTTATTAGTTGCCTCTGAAGAAGTATTTTCAGAATAATCTGATACGATCTTTGAAAAAGAAGATGCGGTTTCACTTTCAATGATTCGTTGTATTAATTTAGAGGAGGATCGCTCGGGCGAAAAAATTCCAATTGGTATTTGCTGATTAATAGCAATATTTTTTGCTAAGGATAATAAAAAAGCAGTTTTACCTTTACCCGGTTTAACAGCTACGCAATATAATTTTCCCGATTGAATTGTTCCAATGTTTTGATCAATATCATCAAATAAAGTATATATATCTTTGCCTACATTCAATTCGTTATCAATCACTTCGTTATCTTTAATATTAAAGGTTTGATCAATAAATTGATGCAGGCTAATAATGCCCGAGGTTGCCATTTTTTCGTAATCTGAATCAGTAAGTAATCTTTTTCCCATTATTTTATTTTAAAAATTGTGCCTAATTTAAGCATGTTTTATCATATAAATTGTTAATTGTAATTGTTAAATTACAATTCGTCCTTTTTTATAGTTTAATTTGTTAATTATTTTTTCGTCATCGTTAAAAATACATTCTAAACCGTCTTTTTGATTCTCTTTATACTCTGTAGTTTTAATTAATTTACCAACCTTATTGTATTCGCTTTGAATACCATTACCATTTTTGAATTCTCCAACTCCAATTTGTAATCCGTTTATGTCGTAATAAATCCATTTGCCATCGTAATTTCCATTTGTATAATTACCTTCAATTTGAACCTCACCACTTGGATAGAAAAATTTATATTTACCATGTAATTCTCCGTTTTTTAATGTTGAAACTTCAATTAAATTGCCATTATCGTCCCATTTCTTTTTTTCGCCATTTAATTTACCATTGCTATAATGTTCAATTATATTTATTCCACCATTAAAAAACCATCTTTTAAATTCCCCTTCAATATTGTCATTAACATATTGTGTTTCAATTTGTTTATTTCCATTTTCAAAATACCAAACAGCTTTACCATTCTTCACATCACCCTTGTATTCAATTTCTGATTTTATGTTCCCATTTTCAAAATACTCTTTTTTTACTTTTGAACACGAAATGAACAAAAGTAAAAAAAGAAATAAATAGGCTAATTGCTTAATTTTAGACACCTTACTAATTTAAAATGGAGTGCAAACGTACGATTTTTTTTTCAATTCAAAGTAAATAATAATTATTTTTGTATGTAGCGTTTACCCTAGTTATTTACTTTTAGGTTCTTTGTTCTTATCGGGTTTATAAAACCCACGATTTTGTATATTTTTTTTATCTTTTGATTTCCGTTTTTGAGATTTAATATCCGGGTTACGAGCATCAATATCGCTATAAAAATACCATTTGCCGCCATCGTTTACAAACGCATCTAATACAATAGTTTCGGGAACATAATATTGATAAACGCCAACCATGTATTCGCTTAAAGGAATCAATCTATCAAATACAATCATTTCGGATTTCTTTTTTTTATAGATAGGTTTTTTGGTTTTTGGATTTTTTTTACTTGTTTTCACATCATACATTTGTTCGTCGAAACGCAACAACATAGTTGTTTTCGAACTATATTCAAAAATCAATCGGTTAATTTTTCCCTTTTCGTGTTTTTTAAAGATAGTAGCCCCCCAAACTGGAGTTCCATTTGATTTAAATGATAAAACATCAATTACTTTTTTTTGAGTAAAAGGAGTGTTTCCATTCCAACCTAATAAAGTGTAATATTTCTTTTTGTTTATTTCCGATTCGATAATTTTATAATAAATTGCTCCAAACCACTGCTCACCCTCAAGTTTCACAAATTCGGCACCCGAAGTCATTGACGAAATGTCTTTAAGTTGTGTAATAAAATATCGTTTTTTTCGAGGATTATATGATTGTAACATTCCAAAGTTTTCATAATATCCATCTTCTTTTTTAATTGTCCAAGTAAAAATTCGAAAAGTTTTATCCGAAGCCGAAACACACGAAATATACTTTAAAGAGTCGAAAGGGTAGTCGATTGAACCTTTTTCAATTAATGTTGAAAAAAGAGTTTCAATTACAAAATCATTGGTCGAATATTTTGCAATGTCGGTTTGATTGCTCGAAAAAACTTCAGTCATCGAATTTAAGGAATCTTCAATTTCTTTAAAATTAATTGTTTTTTGAGCTTCTAATTTTAAATTTAATGTAGAAATTATTATTAAAACAAATAAAAAGTTCGTTTTTATTTTTGCAATCATCTTCCATTTTTTGTGAAAAACAAAAGTATAACGTTTTGTAATACAAAATAGGTATTTTAAAATGAAATTATCGTTTTTTTTAAATTCTATTAAAACTTAAAATTAAAACGTAAATTTGTCCATTAATAATTAACAATGGTAATAAAGCGAGGAATTAGTATAATCCAAAAATCGGAGTTTTTACGAAATACCATATTATTAATTGGTGGCACTACCATTGCTCAAATTTTACCTTTTGTGTTTTCGCCAGTTATTTCTCGATTATACACCGCCGAGGATTTTAGTGTGTATGGAGTTTTTATTAGCATTTATGCTATTATGGCGTCGGTTTTAAGTCTTCGTTACGATATGGCAATTATGTTACCCGACGAAAATAATAAAGCGAAACACATTATTAATTTATGCTTGATAAATTCCCTTTTTTTTACCCTGCTTTTTAGTTTTGTTATTTTGTTTGCCGGCGATTTTATTGTAGATGTTTTAAATCTTCAAGCCATACGAATATGGCTTTTTCTTCTTCCGATTTCGGCTTTATTTTTATCGATAAATAATACCTTAATTAATTGGTACAATAGAAATAAGGAATACAAAACTATATCGATTAACAGAATTTCGCGAAATAGCATTTTAACCGCTGCTAATATAGGGTTTGGTTATGCTAAAACGGGAAATTTTGGACTTATATTTAGTCAGTTTATTTCGGATGGTATAGCCGCAATCTATTATTTATGGATGTATTTTTATAAAGTTTTGAATAAAAAAATTAGCATAAATATTTTAGCCATAAAAGCAGTAGCCAAAGAATTTAAAGATTTTCCATTTTTTACTTTACCTACAACCTTTGTGGATACGGTTTCGCTACAAATTCCTGTATTATTAATTACTTCATTTTTTACTTCCAGCTTAAGTGGTAGTTATTTCTTTGCTTATCGAATTTTAGCCATTCCGATAGCGTTAGTAGGTTCGGCGTACGCTCAAACTTTTTTTCAACGTTTTGTATCATTCCTTCAAAGTAAAAATACACTTGGCGCTCGAAAGTTTTTGTATCAAAGTTGGCTCATATTATTGTCCTTAATTATAATACCAGCTATTGTTGTGATTTTGTTTGGGGAACCAATTTTCACTTTCATATTTGGTTCAGAGTGGCAGGAGAGTGGTAAAATAGCTTCAATTTTAATATTTTACATCATGTTTTCGTTTATAAGCTCGCCAACAAGTAGTACTTATATTGCTTTACGAATGCAAAAATATAGTTTAATTTTTGGAATTTGTGTACTATGTTATCGTTTTTCAGCCTATTATATTGGATATTTATTTGGTGATTTTTATTTGGCATTAACAATTTTAATAATTTGCGAAATAATTGAAATCATAATTTATAATACTATCGTAGTTTTTAAGTTAAAATCAATGGATTTAAAAAAATAAAAATATGTCATCATTTATTAAATTTGGAAGTAAAAAACCTGGCTTTTACAAAGGCATTTTAATGAAAGCAGATCCTGAATTGCATCAACAAATTGACGCATTAGTAAAGAAAAATGCCAATAATAATGCCCTTATTTTAGATATGGGAGCGGGCGAAGGAGCACTGTCGCAACGATTGTTTGATAGTGGTTTTAAAATAATTTCGGCAGACATTGATAGTGCTCAATTTAAAGCCGTTGGTCCTCAGTTTTTTCAAATTGATTTTAATGACGTGAAAAAGGTAAGTGAATTTGCCGAAAATCACACTGAATATTTTGACGTAGTCATGGGAATTGAAGTGATTGAGCATGTCGAAAATCCTTGGGAGTATGTTCGTTTATTAAAGAAAATGGTTAAAAAAGGAGGCAGAATTATCATTAGTACTCCAAATACTAGCTCGTGGTTGTCGAGATTTTACTTTTTGTTCACTGGAAAATTTTTATCCTTCAATAACCAAACTGCCGAAGAATACGGTCATGTTTCACCCATTTCGCCTTGGGAACTTGAACTTATTTTAAATAAAGAAGGATTTTCAAACGTTGAAATTAAAAGTGCTGGTTATCTTCCTTCCATATGGATTACTTCAAATTTTTTAATAACAGTTTCGGTAAAGTTATCGCTCTTTTTTCGCCCTTTTATGAAAGGAATATCGAAAGGGTGGTGCATAATTGCTACTGGACAAAAGTAAGTTTTCATGAAAGTTTTGTTCATATCACATTCACACAAAGATACTTATCTGCCTATATCGGGTGGTTTTATCTATGAACAAGCACTTGCGCTTAAAAAAAATGGAGTGGATGTTTCTATCGTAGCTGTAAATCTAATTTCATTAAAATCGATAGTAAAGTTAAAAAAAATCGATTTTGGTTATCGGTGCATGAATGATAATCAAATGCTCCAAATGGTTTATCAGGTTCCTTCTGTACCTTTTATGAAAGGATTTAATCGGTGGGTTAGAAACAAATTGCTGGAACGATTAATTAAAAAGAATATTTCGGAAAATGGAGTTCCACAAATCGCCCACGTTCACGTTTTTTACAGCGGAAAAGCGGCCATTTGGCTTAAACGAAAACTTAATATTCCGTATGTTATCACCGAGCATTTTTCGGTTTTTGCTCAAAAATTATCCAATAAAAAGGAATTAAAATTTGCTCAAATGGTTTACTCTAATGCTTCGTCATGTATTGGAGTTAGTAATGTCTTCTGTTCGTTTTTATCCGAAAAATTCAATATCCCTTTTATTTATATACCCAATACGGTGAATATTGATTTGTTCACCATTTCGGAAAATAAACCATCGGCTTCAGTTAAAAAAATCATTTCGGTAGGCTCATTAACTAAGAATAAAAATCACGAAATGCTTATTAAGGCAATATCTTCCATCTCGGATAATATTCATTTGACCATTGTTGGCGATGGTTTGTTGAAAAAACATCTTCAAAATATAGTTGTAGAGTTGGGCATGGTGGATAAAGTAACATTTTATGGCTTAGCATCACAACCAGAGCTGGTGAAATTACTACAGGAGGCCGACATTTTTGTTTTGCCAAGTTTATACGAAACATTTGCAGTTGTGTTAATTGAAGCAATGGCATGTGGCTTACCGGTAGTTGCAACCAAATGCGGGGGACCTCAATCGATTATTACAAGTGATTGTTTAGGTGAATTATGCGAAATTGATGAAAATGAATTACGTACAAAAATTACAAAAGTCATCAATACAGAATATGATTCGGATATCATTCGAAATTATGTACTTCAAAATTATTCTTCGAAGGTTTTTGCAGAAAAAGTTATAGATGTTTATCATCCAGCAGTTTGTGAAAATTGAGCCATAATTTTAATTAGTAAATTGTCGCTTTAAGAGGCTTTCTTGAATTCGTAATCATGTATTAAGTCCTTTCATTTTGTATGGTTCTTGATGAAAAAGTACACTCTTTTTTTAATTTATTAAACACCGTTTTATCAAAAAGTGTAATTTAGCAAAAAAAAAAAATCTATGAAAACATATTCCATTCCGTTTATGATTATGATGTTAGTCGGTATTCAAACGTCTAGTGCTCAACAATTACCAATTATCAATGCCAATGTAGTTTCAAAAGTTTGTAAAAACCTCGAAACAAAACATGGAAATAGAGCAAAATTCCGCATTGAAAAAGGAGTAAAGCAAATTGCAAGTTTATGGCAAGCAAAAGATGGTAATGCTTCCGATTTTGAGACATTTTGTTCCGAAAATTTTATTTCGGAGGATGCTCAAATATCTAAGTTGTTTGATAGAATTCAAACTAATTTTGAAATTTTATATGGACATTACAACAAAATTAGCATCGATTTTAAGCGTCCACTTCATCTCGAAGGGTACGATTTATTAGCCATTGATGATATGTTTGGAGCTTTCGATCCATTTTCGCATGTCAAAGACGATTTTTTTGAAAATAAAATAGCATTTATAATTGCCTTAAATTTTCCTTTTTATACCCTTGAAGAGAAGAAGATTGCTGGTGATAAATGGACCGCTCGCGAATGGGGCTATGCCAGAGTAGGCGATATTTTTACTTCACGAGTTCCGGCTAACTTAAATCAAAATCTTTCTGATGAAACCACCGCTGCCGATACTTATATCAGTAATTATAATATTTATATGGGTAATGTCCTCGACAATACCGGTAAAAGCCCGTTTCCAAAAGATTTAAAACTAATTACTCACTGGGGATTGCGAGATGAATTAAAAACCCATTATGCCGACAAAAAAAATGGTTTAGAAAAGCAAAAACTTATTTATACCATTATGAGGCGAATAATTACGCAAACTATTCCTAACGAGGTTATAAATTCGGATAAATACACTTGGAATCCATATTCAAATAAGGTTTTTGATAATGTAAATGAGGTTAAAACAGTTAGTGAACCAAATACTCGTTACGAACACATGCTCAATATTTTCAAAGCGATGAAACAAATTGATGCATACAGTCCAAATTATCCAAATTATATTTCTCGAAAATTTGATGAAGAGATGGAAGTGTCGCAAAAGGAAGTGGAACAAATGTTTATCAATTTTGTATCTTCTCCACAGGTTTTAAAAGTAGCAAAGCTTATCGAACGTCGCCTTGAACGTAAGTTACAACCCTTTGATATTTGGTACGATGGATTTAAATCACGTAGTTCAATCTCGCAAGAAGAATTGGATAAAAAAGTACGAGAAAAATACCCAAATAAAGAAGCATTTGTTAGAGGTTTACCTGTTATTTTATCACAACTAGGTTTTCCAAATGATAAAATAAATTTCATTTGTTCAAAAATTGAAGTGGATGGCTCAATAGGTGCTGGTCATGCATGGGGCTCCATGATGAAAGATGATAATGCACATCTACGTACTCGAATTGGTAAAGACGGAATGAATTATAAAGGGTATAATATTGCGGTTCATGAATTTGGTCACAATGTAGAACAAACCATATCGTTGCATCTTGTTGATAATTATTTTATGAATGGTGTGCCAAATACTGCTTTTACCGAAGCATTAGCTTTTATTTTTCAAAAACGAGATTTAGAACTATTAGGAATAACGAATTCGAATGCTCAGCAAAAAAATTTAATGGCTTTAGATATATTTTGGGGTTGCTACGAAATAATGGGCGTTTCGTTGGTTGACATGTATGCTTGGCAGTGGATGTACGAAAATCCTAATGCTACAGCCGAACAACTCAAAATTCAGGTAAATAAAATCGCAATTGAAGTATGGAACAAATATTATACACCTGTTTTTGGAATAAAAGATGAACCTATTTTGGCAATTTATTCACACATGATTGACGCACCTTTGTACTTGTCAGCATATCCTATCGGACACCTTGTTGAATTCCAACTCGAAAAACATTTAGAAGGCAAAAACTTTGGTTCCGAAGTGCTTCGTATTTATGCTTTAGGCAGACTTCATCCTCAACTTTGGATGCAGAAAGCTGTTGGCGAACCATTGTCGATTCAGCCAATTTTGACGAGTGTTGATGCGGCTCTAAAAGAAGTTCGATAGAGTCGGGCAGGAGTGAAGTATGCAAAAATATAAAATTGGAAATGTCAATTATTTGAATTCTTTCCCTTTTCGTTATGGTTTGGAAGCCCACGGAATTGATTTTGAAACCTTTGTTCCATCGGCAATTGCCGATATGCTCGAAAAAAATGAATTAGATATTGGCTTAGTGCCCGTTGCAGCTTATTTAAATCATCCGGAATGGAAAATTTTAGCTGATTATGGTATAGCTGCCGAAAAGCTAGTTCGCACGGTGCTTTTGGCTTCTAAAGTTCCAATTGAAGAGGTCAAATCAGTTCAATTCGATGCTGATTCACGATCGTCAAATCAGCTATGTAAAGTATTGATGGAAAAATATTGGAAGCTAAATCCATCTTGGAATCCCGAACATAAAGCCGATGCATATATTCAAATTGGAGATAAAGCATTTAATGCCCATCATAATTATCCTTATGTTTACGATTTAGCTCAAGAATGGAATAAATATACGGGTTTGCCTTTCGTTTTTGCCGTTTGGGTAAGCAATAAAAATATTGAACCCGATTTTGCGTTATCGTTTAGTGAAGCATTAGAATTTGGTATATCTCATATCGATGAAACAATAGATAAATACTGCGAATTGTTAAAGATTGAAAAAGAGGAAGCAAGGAATTATTTGAATAATAATATTAGCTTTAACATAGATTTTGTCAGTCAAGTAGCCATGATTTTATTTAATGATTATTCTAAAGAAATAATTAAAACATGAAAAAAACACTCTTGGTTCTGAGTTTTGGACTTTTGATTCTAAACGTGTTTTCACAGGCTCCCAAGGCAAAACTCGATGATTTTGTGCGGTTTAAAGTTTCTACTACTTATGTTGTTTTGGAGCAAGATCCTTTCTCGTACTTTAATTCAGGAATTCGACCAAATTTGGAGTTGTTTTGGAAAATCACACCATTTAAAGTTGTGGATTACAAGGAATTTGAAACCTTAAAGAGGGATTCAAAAAACTCCTTTTTATTTGTTTCGTTGGCACAGGTGTTGAAAACTAACGCCAAATTTTCGGTGCTAAATCTGTGTATGGGCGAAAAAACGGGCGAAATTGAAAAAATGCCCGAAATTATCTCCTTGCCACTTGCCTATTACATGGAAGTAGATGATGAAGAATCGGACGAAGAAATTAACGACCCCGACTACTCCTATAAATTAGGCGGATTGCTTAAAACTATACAGTTTTATGCCGAATGGAGCATGCAAAATCCAAATCAAAATGTAGAGGAGTTTGTGAAAAAATCAAGTGTTCTATTAAAAGATAAAGAGTTGTGGCTGCTGGCTAAAGAGTTGCCCAAAGACTTGCAAACCATCGACAAAATTAAGCAAGTTTATCCTTATCCTGTAAAATTAGTTACCGAAAAAGAGATTGAAGAAGCCATAAAAAACAAGGATGAAAAGGTTGTTTTTTTGCACAAAATCGGTCCCGAAGAGTATAAATTAACCAATGTTTTTTGCTTTAAAACTCTCTTGTCGTGTTTCGATGGTAAACCCTATTATTTTGATTACCACACTATTTCAAAAGACAAACCCGATGCTTTTTTAAAAGCGGATTTTAAGAAAATTGGGGAAGCGAAGTAGTTTGCACAATAATGAAAATCAAAAGCAACATGAAAATATTGTTTTATACGTTGATTATTTTTACTTTCCTCGCCACCAGCTCAGCTCAGACGACAAAAAAGAGTTATGTATGCAAGAAAGAGACGAAAGAATTATGGCGAGAATTAGCTGATAGCGGAAAGTACCATGACGCAATCAAGATTTTGTTGGACAGTATTCAAACAAGCAAGCATAAGAATAAAAATGGGACATATTGGCACATTGGACAACTCTATGCCTATAACAATGAATATGATTTTGCCATTGAATATATGAAAAAATCAACAAGTTTTTTCGACCAACTTTTTGACAGAGAATGGCGATTATATTATAAGGGGACAATTGCTTTTCTAAAAAAAGACAAGGAAAAACTAAAGAAATATAATGATAAGTTGTGGAACAAGCATTCAGCTTACTATTATTTTAATGCTTGTAAATTGAAAGCACTGCACGATAATTTTGACAAGCCATATAAATTGGCTTATGATGAGGCTTGTAAATAGTATTACTGTGCCAATCAACAAAACGTTACAGTAGTGTCTGCTTAAAAACGCTAAAATCAGCTTGTGCTGTGAGTTTATAGCGAATTTAGCTCAAGTAAATGCAAGCAATGCTAATAATTATTAAAAAAATCCTTGCACTAATTCTTATACTTTTACCTCTACAAAATCTTCATTAAGCATTTTTTAATCAAAAAATACGTTAATCAACAAATAATAAATTTTAGCTAGCCATGAACAGGCTTATTTTGTCGCTTATTTCAACTCGAAGTCAGCCAGCTGGCTGACATCTTCGTTTCATAAGCTAAAACTAAACCTATTCATGACTTTTTCAGCAGACCCTACAGCAGAAAAAAATGTGTAAGAATCCGGTTTTTTGTTTTTGAAAGCAAATGATTGATCATACCGATTTGAATAATAATATAGTCCAATTTCTCCGCCTTTTTGGCGGATTAATGTCCTATTTATTATTAACATCGGCATAAAACAAATTAGAATTTGTATTACGTCATTGGACTATATACAAATTCAATTTGGTATTAGAATATCAATATTTGAAAGCATCTATTCAAATTTTTAATATATTTGGTGAATGAAATGGATATTGATTTAAATAGACGCATTTTTAGATTTTTAAAATTTATGTATATTTGAAAATATATGATGAAATTTAACGAGGATTCAAGAGTGAAAATACCAGCCATACTGCACCTATGCA
>CAZFPO010000100.1:0-11224 GCA_964521105.1 uncultured Lentimicrobiaceae bacterium
TGCTAATGTGCCAATTCTGGACTTCGAGCAGTTCGACTACGCTCGCTGACCACGGAGTCGAGAAGTGTAAATATTCCAAAGATTTAATTTGAAGATTTGAAAATGTGCTAATGATTTAATGTGCTAATGTGCTAATTTGAAGATTTGAAAATGATATGATTTGTAGATGTAAGTTCAATTAGTAAATGCAACTTTTAGGAGTATTTTTTTAAATTAGACATTATCATGCTAACAAACTTAAAAAAAACTTATATTTGTATTTATCATTTTGAATTATGAAAATTTCGGCATCAATTTTATCTGGCGGACAAAACAAACGAATGTTAGGTATTAATAAGGCTTTCGTTGATTTTCAAAACGAAGAAATGATGGCGAAAATAATGAAAGTTATTCGCCCTATTTTTGAGGAAATTATTTTTGTGGTTAATCAAAGCAACACTTCCTATAATAAATATTGCCCAGATAAAATGGTAAATGATATAATTCCTAACCGAGGGGCTTTATCGGGAGTTCATGCAGCTTTGAATTCTTGTAAATATGATGCTTGTTTTATTTTTGCTTGTGATATGCCGTTAATTAATTCGGATATTATTAAACAACAAATTAATTTTATAAAGTTAAACTATGATGCGATAATTCCAAAGCATAATAAGGGAATTGAACCGTTACATGGAATTTATAAGAAGAGTATTTTTAGCTCCTTAGATGAATATTTAAAGCAGAATGACAAAAATAAAATTGAACTTTTTTTAGAAACAATTCAAACATTTTATTGGGAAATTCCTTATAATGATAGTTTTATAAATATCAATTCGGAAATTGAAAAAACACACTGGGAAAATATATTAAAAAAGAACAAACAATAACTATTATGTCTGAAAGTACAATAGACCATATTTTTAAAAAATATCCAGCACGACGCGAGTATTTAATTCAAATTTTACAAGATATTCAAAACGAAAATTCGCAAAACTATCTTTCGGAAGATAATTTAAAAGCCGTGGCAAAGCATTTAAATGTTTCGATGAGTGCTGTAATGGGTGTGGTTGAATATTACACGATGTTTTCCACAAAACCTCGAGGAAAATATGTTGTCAGAATTTGTAAATCACCTGTTTGCATCAATAAATCGTCCGAGAAAATTGTTGAAAAACTTCGCTCAAATTATAAAATTGAGCTAGGTGAGACTACAACAGATGGTTTACTTTCATACGAATATAGCGAATGTTTGGGACGTTGTTCCGATGGAAGTGCTGTTAGCATCAATCAATATTATTTTGAACGACCAAAAGATTACAATATCGTTCAACAAATTGAAGAATACATTAAAAGTCATTAATATGCTTAAAGAGACACGTTTATTGCTGAAACATTCTGGATTACATAATATTCGGGATATTAATAAATACAAGGAATTAGGTGGTTATTTGGCGTTTAAAAATGTATTAACACAAACCTCAGAAGAAATATTATCAATAATTGACAAATCGGGATTAAAAGGTCGGGGAGGAGCTGGATTTTCAACAGGTGTTAAAACTCAATCTACTTCCGATTCTGCTGCAAAATGCTTAAAATATGTTGTTTGCAATGCAGATGAAGGCGAACCTGGTACTTTTAAAGACCGAATATTAATGGAGCAAAACCCTCACCAAATAATTGAGGGAATACTAATTGCTGCAAAAGCAATTGGAGCAATTTGGGGATATATTTACATTCGTGGTGAATATTACGAATCCATTGAAAAAATGAAGTTCGCTATTAAACAAGCCGAAGAAAATAATTTAATTGGGCATAATATTTTAGGTAGCGATTTTTCTTTCAGATTGGAAGTAATGATAGGTGCTGGTTCATATTTATGTGGCGAAGAACTTACATTAATTGAATCCATAGAAGGAAAACGAGGATACCCTCGAATTAAACCACCTTTTCCAGCCGAAAAAGGTCTTTGGCAACAACCAACCTTAATCAATAATGTAGAAACCTTATCAAATTTGCCTATTATTTTTAATTTAGGTATTGATGAATATTTAAAAATTGGCACAAAAAACTCCCCTGGTACTAAACTTATTTGTTTAAGTGGAGATATTAAATACCCTGGTACTTACGAAGTAGAAATGGGTTCAAAAATTGTCGATATTATTAACGATATTGGTGGAGGAGTTGAGGATAAAAAAAATATAAAAGCTATCCTTTTGGGTGGTGCTGCAGGGACTTTCGCAAACGAGTCGCAGCTCGATTTACCATTGGATTACACTGTGTTGCGAAACAATGGATTAACTTTGGGGTCTGGTGCAATTATCGTAATTTCGGAGGAAAGCTCGTTAACTAACACGATTTCTTCTATATTAAATTTTTTCAAACATGAATCTTGTGGAAAATGTGTGCCTTGCAGGGTTGGAACTCATCAACTTAAAGAATTATGGGAGGATGTACGAACCAAATCTTTCGATTTGAAAATTTCAACGCTTATCCAGTTAAAAGAAATTGCCGAAGATATTGCAAAAAGTTCATTATGTCCGTTGGGTCAATCGCCAATATTACCAATTAAATCAGTTTTAAACAATTGTTCAAGTTCTATCGAATAAATTATAAAGGATGAGTGAAAAAATAAATATCATAATTGACGGAAAAATTATTGAAACCGAAGCTGGAACAAATTTATTAAATGTTGCTCGTGCAAATAATATTGACATTCCTGGTTTATGTTATCATCCAAGAATTACTCCAACAGCTGCTTGTCGATTGTGTGGAGTAAAAATTGAAGGGCAAAGAGGAATCGTGATGTCTTGTGCTACACCGGTTCAACAGGGAATGGTTGTTACCGCTTTTGATGAGGAGTTAGAAAGTATTCGTAAAAGCAATCTCGATTTTTTACTATCGGAACATAACGAAGATGCAGATAATACATACACTGATGAGTTTTTAAATCTGATTCGAAAATATAAATTAGAAAATGTTAATAATCGAAAATATAAATCTATTTTACATCATGTAACTTCAGATATTGATGACAGTAGCTATGTTTTGAGTTATGATGCCTCAAAGTGTATAAAGTGTTTTAGATGTATAAAAGCCTGCGATGAAATTCAGGGTAAAGAGGTGCTAACCATGGCTTCACGTGGAATTAAGTCTTTTGTTATTGCTGGCTTCGGAAAATGGTCAGAATCGGAATGTGATGGTTGTGGCGAATGTATTCAACTTTGTCCAACCGGTGCCATTGTTGAAAAACCATATCGCTCTGAAATAAATGTTTACGAAATTGATGACAAAATACGAACCACTTGTCCTTATTGCGGGGTGGGTTGTCAAATTGATTTATGGGTTAAAAATAATAAAATTGTTCGTGTAACTGGTCATGAAGAAGTTATGCCAAATGATGGCAGACTCTGTGTTAAAGGTCGCTTTGGGTATCAATATGTAAATAGCAACGAACGATTAACGCAACCTTTAATTAAACGAAATGGAAAATTTGAGCCTATTTCGTGGAACGAAGCCTTAGATTTTGCTGCTCATAAATTCGTGGAAATAAAGAAAAAATATGGCACTGATTCCTTAGCTGGATATGCATCTGCTAAAACTACTAACGAAGATAATTACATTTTTCAAAAATTTATTCGTTTAGCATTCGAAAACAACAACATTGATTACTGTACTCGATTGTGTCATGCATCTACGGTTACAGCCATGATTAAGTCTATTGGCGATGGAGCTGCAAGTAATAGTATTCAGGATTTTGAAAAGGCGGATTGTTTATTTGTAATTGGCAATAATATTATCGAAACTCACCCAATTACAGCAACTTATGTTAAACGTGGAAGCAAAAAAGGGCAGCAAATTATTGTGGTTGATCCTAAATGGACACCATTGGTAAAATATGCTCAAGTATGGCTTCAACCCAAACTAGGAACCGATGTTGCTTTACTTAACGGAATTATTCACGTTATTATTAAAAATAATTGGATTGACCAAGATTTTATCCAAAATAGAGTAGAAGGTGGAATGTTAGCTTTTGAAAAATTAGTTGAACTCACAAATAAATACACTCCAGAATATACCGAAACTATTACAGGTGTTCCTTCACATTTAATAATCGAGGCAGCCTCAATATATTCTCAAGCCGAAAAAGCTATGATTGCAACCGGAATGGGTATGAGTCAGCAAGTTACCGGAACTCACAATGTTTTCAGTTTGATAAATATGATGTTGATTACTGGTAAAATTGGTAAAGAAGGTTCGGGAATTAATCCACCTCGCGGGCAAAACAATGTTCAGGGGGCTACAGATGTTGGTTGTTCGCCTGTTTTTTACCCTGGTTATATTCCAATTATTAATGATGAAAACCGTCGAAAAGTTGCTAAAATTTGGAATGTTGATTTTGAAAAACTGAATTCAAAACCTGGTTTAACTACAGTTGAAATCGTAAAAGCAGCTCACGAAAATCAAATTAAAGCATTGTATATTATGGGCGAAAATCCATTGATGAGCGATCCAAATTTAAATCATACCAAAGAAGCATTTGAAAAACTTGATTTCTTATTGGTTCAGGATATTTTTATGACAGAAACGGCTAAAATGGCTGATTTAGTATTACCTGCAACTGCTTTTGCCGAAAAAAATGGAACAACTGTAAGTAGCGATAGGAGAGTTTTGCGTATGCGAAAAGCATTAAATGCACCCGGCGAAGCCCGTCAGGATTGGAAAATAATAAATGAAATTGCAAATCGAATGAATGTCGATTTAGGTAAATTTCAAGATGAATCGCAAATTTTTGACGAAATTGCTATTGTTGCACCTATATTTGCTGGAGTAAATCATCAGCGATTAGAAAACGAAGAAATTCAATGGCCCTGTAAAGACAAATTTGACGAAGGAACTCCAACACTTTATTTGGATAAATTTAATACACCAAATGGTAAAGCAAAATTGTTTCCAGTTGATTATGAACCTCAAGTTGAAAAAACTTCAGATGAATTTCCATTTTTACTTAATACTGGACGTATTTTATTTCATTATCATACTGCCACAATGAGTAGGAGGGTTGATGTTTTAAAACAATTCGAAAATCAATCGTATGTTTTAATGAATCCCAATGACGCTGCTAAATTTGGTTTTAGTGAACAAGATGAAGTTACTATTAAAAACAACCGTGGTGTTATTAGTACTATTTTACGAGTCAGCGATCAAGTATTAGAAGGTGAATTATTTATGCCATTTCATTTTTCCGAATCGAAAGTAAATAATTTAACTAGCGATGATTTAGATCCCTACTCGAAGATTGCTCCTTTTAAATTATCTGCTGTAAAAATTTCTAAATTAACTATTTAATGTGCTAATTCTGGACTTCGAGCGGAGCCGAGAAGTATAAGTGTTTCAATTTCCTAATTTGAAAATTTGAAAATGTGCTAATTATTCAATGTGCTAATGTGCTAATGTTGGACTTCGAGCAGTTCGACTCCGCTCGCTGACCACGGAGTCGAGAAGTGTAAATATTCCAAAGATTTAATTTGAAGATTTGAAAATGTGCTAATGATTTAATGTGCTAATGTGCTAATTATTCAATTTGAAGATGAGTTGATTTGAAGATTCTCGAAGGTTGATATACAGAAGGTAGTTGAGCATGTTACGGTGGACAAATATGCCACAAAAATAAAGATAATTTGTACGGTGTTCCCCATGAATTTCGTTGCTCGGCGAAGAGTTCGCCTGATGGCATGTATTCTATGTTCAGTCTGGATTCATAATTTGAAAAAATATGAGCATAATGACTTCTGGAAGACATCCAGACTAATCCCGAATTAGTTGTTTCTAAAGTTTCACTGAAACTTTCTGAAACAAATTTTTCGGGATGGGGGATAGCGCGTTGGAACTTCATTTTTTTATTGTAAATTGTAAAGATCAAATTGCAAATTGTAAATTTATTGAGAACTAGTGTGTTTTTGAACATATTTACAATTTCATGTTTACAATTTCAAATTTACAATAATTTTTTGTTTTATTAACCGGATATCCGCACCTTTTTTTTACGGTTTGTTTCGGAACTTGCAGTGATGGTTTTTTTACGGTTTATCTCGAAACTTGCAGGGCAGCACAGTTTCTAAATTAATCGGGTTTAAGTATCTTTATAAAAAACACTTATTAATCATGTGTCTTGTTTTTTCTATATCCATTGGGCATTGTAATAAATAGATTTTCAAATCTAGCAAAATCTGCTCCAACAAAACTTTCATAAAACAAACTATCTGCTTTTTCAATTAAAACTTTACCATTTTCCGTTTTGTATTTGTAGGTTTCGGGGTATAAACTGCCACTATACATAGGGCATGGTTCTTTAAGTTTTAATTCTGACCAAGCTCTTTTTCGTGCAATAAAGTTCTTTTTATATAAACTGGATTCTTTAGTTTCATGAGTATTCATAAAAAACACCACTTTTCTATTATTAAGATATTCTAAGTAAATTTGATTGTCTTTAGTGAAATCATATCTGTTTCCTATGTATAACCAAGTTAAAAACATAAAAAAGGATATATTATCTTTTTCAAAAAAATACACGTTATAATAAATACAACCTCTATAACACTTACATTCAACATTTAAAAACAATGGATCAGTTTTAGAAATGTACTTAGTTAAATACAGAGATAATGAATCGTTAATATTTTTTGAAACAATAGCAGAATCATTGAATTTATTAAACATGGTGAGTTTAAACATGTAAAAAAAGATAATAATTACCATAAGCGATATTGCCCAAAAAAACATTTTCCTTTTCATTGTTTATTAAAATTTACATTGTTGTTTTAATAACTTTAACTATCTACTTCCGCTTATTTCAATGAAATTACCTTATAATGTTTTTTATTTGAGATTCTGATGAATTCGGAGTTTTTTTTGGTGAAACATTATATTTCGGTATTTTATACAGATTCTTACTTACCCCATAATAAGTGTAATAATTGTACTTTAATGTAGGTGAAACACCTCTATCTCCATCTAAATTTCCCATTTCATCTTTCTCACTTCCTTTTATATGACTGTGAACCATTGCTTTTACATCACTTTCCTTTAATCCCATGTCTGAAAAACTAGGTGCTAAGTCTGCCATTCCCAATGTTCCTATGTGTTTATTTCCATTTTTATTTGAATAAACTGCCCATTCATCATCGGCATATAAAGACATAAAAACTAATAATTTAGCTGCATCATCAGCACTTTTTGTTGTCGCTTGAGTTATAAAACCATTATCCATTGGATTCCCTTCAGCATCTTTTTTAACAGTTGGCTTCTGATTTCTTGTCAATTGGGGTAAAATACTCTTATCTTGAATTGTTACTGAATTAGATTTATCTTGATTAAACAATCTATCTGGCTCACTATTTGGTTTTCCAAGTTGGACAATCTGCCCATTCTTTTTTAACTGAAAATCAGTTAATTCCATCCCATCCGGATCTACCAAAATCACCGGATTTCCAGCACAATAAATATACGGACTCATGCTGGGATATTTATCGCTCATTGGATCAACCCTCAGCCATATCCCAATTTCTGGGGTGTAAAAGCGTGCTCCGTAGTAGTAAAGCCCGGTTTCTTGGTCAAGTTCTTTGCTGTTGAATTTGTAAGGCGTTGCCCAAACATGAGATTTTTGTTTAGAACATATCGTACTTGTATCAAAATTATCCAAATTTATCGTAGGGTAAACAGAAGTTGACATCGTATTGCTAAAAAATATTGAATTGATTTTTTGATGCGAGTCGTAGTGGTAGTGAGTTTTGCTCTTGCTTTTGGTCGTAATGGTAGAAATATAATTAGTGTTACGACACCTATCAATCATAATGGATATCAATAGATAATTGTGTGACGCTAAGTATAGTATTGGATAATGGAGCAACATTTTTGTTAAATTTTATTGTTTGATTTTCAATATTAAACCTCAAAATGATTATCTAACATTCGTTTTTCTTTTTCAATCTCTTCCCTTAATTCTTCCTCAGAGGGCAACACAGTTTTATACTTTGAAATAAATAGCTGATTTTCAATGCCTGATGTCGCATATTTTACGGTTGCTTCACCTTTTCCGGTGCATAATAGTATTCCGATGGGTGGATTATCTCCATCATTCATTTCTTTGTCTTTGAAATAATTCAAATAAAAGTTTAACTGACTTGCATCTGAATGAACAAATTTTCTTGTTTTTAGGTCGATTAAAACATGGCATTTTAAAATGCGGTGATAAAAAACCAAATCAACAGAAAAATGCTCATCATCAACCGTTATTCTCTTTTGTCGATATTCAAAACAGAACCCTTTACCTAATTCTAATAAAAACTTTTGAATATGGTCTAATAACGCTTTTTCCAGCTTATCTTCTCTCATTACTTCATGTTGCTTTAAACCAATAAACTCAAAAATATAAGGATCTCTTATGATATCGGAAGGCAATAGTTTAACAGCCTCATCACGAGTGATTTGTAAGAGTTTTTCTTTATTTTTTGACAGTCCGGTTCTTTCAAATAATAGACTCCCCATTTGCCTCTTTAGTTCCTCAACCGACCAGTTTCCTTTAATCGATTGAATTTCATAAAAAGCTCTTTTAAGAAGATTTTCCTCTCTGGATAATTCAATTAAATGAGTGAACGAAAGATGGTTTATCAATAGCTCCGGCTTTACTCCGTTATCTTCTTTACTTGCAGATTGCATAATTGTCTCGGATTTGGCAGTTGACAACTGCCAAATTGGTTCTGGTAATAAAAAATCAGAAAGTGTAGTAATAATTTGAGGATAAGCAATATAAAACTGTCTATAATTTCGAATATTTCGTTCCGAAATACCACTGATACCTTTATCACTAAGATTTTCAGAAATGCTTTTTAATAGTTTTGCACCATATTTTGCCCTATCCTCACCATTTTGCTCGTATTCCACAACATAAAATCCAAACAACCAATTACGTATTGTTAAAGATTGATTTACCGCCGAAATAGCCTTATTGTGAAGATGCTCATGAGTAAAACTGATGGTTTGTATTAATTGCTCAAAATTCATTTCTTCAATTTTTATTTTACAAATCTAATTATTTATTTCAAGTTTTATAAGAATACGAACTCAAATATCTGTGAACTTTATTCCTTTACCTTTTCTGGCGGTATGTAGTATAAGCCTTTCAAATTAGGAGAAGTGTATATGTTTACATTATTTACGTACACTTGGGTAATCCACACATTATCAATTAACAGTGATTTTAGTTCACCTTCAGTGATACTACTTAAATCTTTTCCAAAATATGGAAGTAACAATAATTCATACGTATTACCAATTGTTAATTTTAAGCCATTTTCGATTTTTTTATCAATTGAAATTATATAATAAAGTGCACCTTGATTATCTATAAATTTCAATTTATAAACTTTGATTTTTTTAATTTTGCGATTAACAATTTCATAACAGTTGGTGATAGGTATTTCTATAACATCAGTTAGTGTGAAATCACTTAAAGTACTGTCTGGTAAACTATTTAAATCTTTACATTTTATATTACAAATACTATCTGTGTTGTTTTCACAGAGGGGAATCTTTCCATTATGATATAGTTTAATATACTGAATATAATCTAATAATTGCTCTTTGTCAGTTTTTGTTTTCTCGCTCAAGTATATTATATTAATGCCATATTTTGATGGTTTTGGAAGTTTTTGTGCATTCACAAACCCAATGCACAGGAGAATTATAAAAACATATTGTAATTTTATTATATATTGTTGCATGTATATTATTACTAATATGTTCTTGAATATGTGGTGCCCACTTTAAATAATTTTGTACCATCGAGTATAGGCATAACTCTATCAAAATTTAACCTTGGTATTTCTCTTTTATATTCCTTTTTAAAATAACCGCCACCAGAAATCCTATTAGCCCTTTGATGTGCTTTATCATAATTTGAACCACCAACCTTGTCTCCACCTGTTTTCTTTCCAATAAGTCCACTGCGATAACCTTCCGCAACTTCGTGTAACATATAGCCACCTGTTTTTTTATCTCCAACATCTTTATCCATAGCACCAAGCCGTGAAGGATTTACATATTGATATGCGTTTACTTTTCCATCATCTGAAACAACGGAACCACCATAAGCACCTCCACCATTATTTTCATAATTATACTCTTTATTATCCCACCCCTTAAATGTATTTGAGTTGTTTGCAATAATATTTACTTTTACATCTGAATTTTCAATTGCTTTAACTAATAATTTCTCTTGTTTTGTTTTTGCTTTTCCGGTATATTCTAACTTGCCATCGGAATTCATGCTTAAAGTAATATTTTTAACCTGATTAGACAATTGATTAAAAGCCTCACTTACAGCATCACCTGTTATCCATATCTCCCGCCCATCAGGATCAATCAAAATCACCGGATTCCCAGCACAATACATATACGGGCTCATGCTCGGATATTTATCACTCAACGGATCCACCGATAACCAAATATTTTCCATAGCGGTGTAGAACCTAGCACCGTAATAATATAAATTTGTTTCAGAATCTAATTCCTTTGGCGTTAAACTTATAATTTGTGCCCCATGAATTTCGTTGCTCGGCGAAGAGTTCGCCAGATGGCATGTATTCCATATGATGTATTACCGTCTCATTAACATCGGTTATTTGAGTGGAAGAACCGAGGTGATCTTTGTGATACCAGAAAATGTGATTCTCGGGTTCGTCATATCTTGTAAAATCATTAATATGTTTTAGACAAATCATGTCCACCACCACGTCGTCGTACACGTATGCACTGTCGAAATGTTGGGGCATCATGCTCAAAAATATGGAGTCGGATTTGTTTTGATAGTCGGATAATGATTGAATTTTTGAGTCATATACATGATTGAAAATATCGTAAGGGGCATTTTCAAACCCGCCACCAATTTTTGAAACAATGCGGTCGGATTCGATGTAGTAGTGTTTGCTCATGGCAAATTATAAGGCTGAAATTTCTTCCTCAGATAAACCGGTCAATTCTGAAATATCTTTAATGGACATCCCTTTTTTCTTAGCGTTTAAAGCGACTTTCTGCATTCCTATTTGTTCGCCTTTTTGCATTCCAATTTGTTCGCCTTTTTGCATTCCAATTTGCTCGCCTTTTTGCATTCCAATTTGTTCCCCTTCGGCTCTACCTTCTGCTCTGCCTTTTAACTCGCTTTCGTGTCGGACTTGATTTAAAATGGTTT
>CAZFPO010000101.1:0-11219 GCA_964521105.1 uncultured Lentimicrobiaceae bacterium
AAGGCACTAAGGTTCACTAAGTTTTTTAGTTCCTTTTAAACACATAGGCACATAGATTTTTGTAGCAAAATCCAAAAGATTTCTTTGTGTATCTTTGTGCCTTGCTGACTTTGTAGCATTTTTTTAAAAAAAGATATTTTCCATTCTATTTCAAAACAACGCGATTTATGAATAAAGGGTTACACTATGTTCCACAGAGTATTCACAGAGTTTCACTGTGTTTTTTCTTTTTGTTCCACTGTGTAATTACAAAAAATGAGTTCAAATTTTTAAAAAAGTTCCTTCCACCAAGGCTCTAAGGCACTAAGGTTCACTAAGTTTTTTAGTTCCTTTTAAACACATAGGCACATAGTAATTTTTGGGGAAAATCCTATTGTGTCTATGTAAATCTATGTTTCTATGTGGTAATTCTTCTTTTTTTTAACACATAGGCACATAGAATTTTGTAGCAAAATCCAACGTAGTTTTTAAAGTAACTGGGTTACTGAATAACTGGGTAATTAAGGCACTTTGTTACTTTGAAACTTTGTAGCGTAGGGGTTTTTTTATTTTCATTGTCATGCAGAGCTTAAACATCTATTCATTTAATGTTGGATTTTTATCAAAATCAGGGTTTTGAGAGTAAAAAATACCATTTGATTTGAAATGTATTTTTAAAATATCAAGTACACAAAATTTAATTAAAAAATGTTCAGTAAGTTTCTTTTTAAAACCAGTGATTTTTATCAAATCGTCAATGGAATAAAGTTTTTCAGACCTGAAAAGTTTTAGAAATGTGCTTTCATTTTCGCTAATTTTTGTAAGTTTTTTTTCGGGATTTTGTTTGTGTTGCCAAACTCTTATCCAAATGTGATTTACCAATTGATTGCTGCTACCAATTCGAATATACACCATCTCTTTTTTGTCATCTTCGATAACCGCACAAAGTCTTTCGGATTTTACTTTTGGAATGGTTACTTCTAACACTTCTTTCCCTTCGAATTTTCGCAAATGCTTTGTTATTGGTATTTCGGGAACACAATATAAAAGGTTTGCTGTGTCGACCATAAACAACTCTTCTCCAGATCGAATTCCGGCTACTGTGCCATTATCTTTTACGCCAATAAGAAGCGTTCCACCGCCGGTGTTGGCAAAAGCAACCAAACTTCGGGCAATTTTACGGCTATCGTTTATGGCAAACTTAAAATCAAGTGTTTGAGTTTCACCTTTTGAAATTAAAGAATTTAAATAAATTTCATCAGATGAAAGATTACCACTATTAGATATTGTTGAATTCATAGTACGAAATTAAGAAAAATCAATTTACAATGGAAAATTAGATGCAAAAGTAAATGCCATTTTTGTAAATAAATTTTTCTCACTGAAAGGTAGGCTTGGATGATGTTGATGTTTTCGTACAATGGCAAATAAATTTATCTTTGCAAAAAAAAAAAATGGATTATAATATTTGGATGGCACCTTTGCACGGAATAACCGATTGGGTTTTTCGGTCGTGCTATGCCAAACATTTCGGAGGAATCGACATTTCCATTGCTCCGTTTGTTTCCATTAATTCGAATGCTAAGGAGAAAAGAACAAAGTTTTTTGATTTATTCCCCGAAAACAATCAATCATTACCAGTTATTCCACAAGTAATGGCAAATCAAAGCATCCAGCTTGTTAAAGCTGCCAATATATTGTCGGAAATTGGGTATAAGGAGTTTAATTGGAATTTGGGTTGTCCATCATCGCAAGTTACAAAACATGGGAGAGGGGCAGGCTTGCTTAAAACACCGGATAGAATTGAGGAGATTTTAAATGAGTATTATTTTCATTGTGATATGCCTCTTTCTATTAAAATCCGAATAGGATATAATTCAGTATTGCTATATGATAGAATTATTGAAATATTAAATAAATTCCCCCTTTCGTTCGTGTGTTTACATCCTCGATTGGCTACTCAAATGTATGAGGGTGAGGTTGATTTAAGAGCTTTTGAACGATTAGTTAAAAATTCATCGCATCGAATTATTTATAGTGGGGATATAATTGATAGGAAGTATTTTGATTTGCTACGACAAAATTTTCCATCGGTTAAAGATTGGATGATTGGCAGAGGTTTAATGACCAATTTGAATTTGATGTATGAACTTAATCCCACAATACCAGAAATGAATATTCAAAAATTCATGGAATTTCATAATGATATTTTGCAGCTTAATATTCAACGATTTGATAGAGAGAGTCCGGTTTTAGGAAAAATGAAAGAGTTGTGGCAATATTTTACATTCAATAAAGAGCTTAGCCATATTGATGTTAAAGGCATTATGCGAAGTCAGAGTTTGAATGAGATGAATTCATTTCTTGAAAAATAAAATGACATTCATAGTCGATTTTGAATGTCATTTATTCAGTTAATAAACAATGCTACTTGTCCAATCCCATTTTTTTACGGTGTTCTAATACTTTTTGATATTGATCAAAGAAATCTTCTAGATCAGCAACAGCTATACGTTTAGCCAGAATTTTTTTGTCTTTATCGAGGACATATAAAACAGGTGATGAATATAAATCATACACTTTGTGAAAATCAATATTTGCGGTGTTTCCACCAACATTAATCCATGTTAGTTGGTTATCACGAATGAATTTTTTCCAACGTTCTAAATCTTGATCCATTGAAACAGCAAATACTTCAAGGTTTAAGGAGTCTTTAAATTTATTATAGAAGTCGCGTAATTTTGGGGTTTCAACCTTACAATGTCCACAGTCTGGATCCCAAAACCACAACAAGGTGTATTTTTTTTGAATAGAATAAAAGGATAAAAAAACATTGTTTGTGTCTGGCATGATTAACTCAGGAGCCTTTACTCCAATTAAAACGGCTTTAAGTTGAGTGGCTCGTTTGTTTAAGCTTTCCAGAGTGCTGGGAGTTACCCACCAACATTGATTAGTCATATAATATTTTTCGACTAAATAAACAAAAATTTCGTCGTGGCCCATTACTTTACTTGTTTCGTAATTGTTAGTAAGCCACCACATTACATATTTAAACATCTCTTCGTTAGGACGAACCGTTTCTAATATTTTATCGGCTTCATATTTTATACTATCGTTGTCTTGGACTATAACATTGTCGAAATAGCGTTGAAGTTTGCTAACAAAAACAGGAGTTCTAATAATTCTGTCATCTAGTAAGTCGGTGTACATCCAATAGTTTGCTTTATAATATTTCCAACCGAAAGTAGAGTCGACTGTGCCGTTAGGTAATTTTGGATATTCAGGAATGTCAATTTCGCGATTTACAGATAGAATTTTACTGAATAATAATTTTGGATTTTTTTCGATAAACGCTAAGGTAAAATCTTGGAGTTCTTTAGATTTTTGGGTGAGTTTGTCCTTAATTGATTTTGTTAAATTGGCATCATGACCCTCTTCTGCTTTTTTTAGGTCGGCACTAAGTTTATTTAATTCGATTTGTTTTTGTGTTATTGATTTTATGTAGTCGAAAAACAGGATGTTATTAGGAGATCCTTTAACCACAATGTTTTTTAAAATGTCGGTAGTATCCGATTCAAATGAGAAAAATTGGTTTTCGTCAACAATAAATTCCATTAATTTCACTTTTGCTTGGCTAGCCAAAAGATAAATTCCGCCCGGTAATTCTTCGCTTCCTTTAAAAACAAACAATCCTGGATTTTTTTTATCCACTATAGCCGAATCTTTAAGGTATTGACTTTTACCGTAATAATTAGCAAGGTATAGTAGGGTGTCTTTTGTGTTTTTTATCGTAACTTTAATTTCATAGCCTTTGCCTTTTTTAGGGTTTGTTTTTTGGGCTTGCGAACTTAAAGCAAATAAAAGAAAAAGAGAGCTAAATAGAATGATTCCTTTTTTCATATTCGTTTAATTTTTTACTTTGCAAAGATATTCAGTTAATTTATGATTTTCAAAATAATATTAAGTTTTATAAACAAATTTTAATAATGTTCGTTAGACGTATTATTTAATTAATGAGATGTATGTTGAGTAAACTTTCAAACTTAAAAAAACTTAAAATTGCTTTATTAGTTTTAGCTCTATTAATTTCGCTTATAGGTTTATTTTATTTATTTCCTAAAAACATTAGTAGAATTTGGATTTTTGCCATAGTATTAGCGGGCGACTTGTTTTTGTGGAATAGCTATAAATTGATTTTTAAAAGAAATTCGGGGTCGCCATTTTATTTTTTCAGAGTTTATTATTGGTTTCCCGAATTTTTATTAATAGCTTCTTTATTTTTATCACTATTTATTAATAGCGTTGATGCTCAAAGTACTGTATCTACGTTTATTATTGGAATAGCAATGATGGTGTTAATTTCAAAATTTGTTTCATTTTTAGTGTTAATTATTGAGTCAATTATTCGTTTTTTTGATTGGTTAACCATGTGTTATGTTGACGGAAAAATAAATTTTAAATTAAAACCTACACGAAAAAAAATAGTCATTAAAATATCATTTTGGACAATGATATTTTTAACAATAGTTTTTTTTACGGGAATAGTTAACACCTTTAGGTTTGAGGTTAAAAAGGTTGAAATATATTCCAAAAATTTACCAACCAAGTTTAGTGGATTAAAAATAGTTCAATTTTCGGATTTGCATTTGGTTAGTTTGTTTTCTGAACAACAATTAAAAAACGCTGTAGATGCAATAAACAATCAAGAGGCAGATATTGTTGTTTTTACAGGCGATTTAGTGTCGTATAAAGCAAAAGAATTGGATAAGTATAAACATATTCTATCCACCATAAAAGCTAACTATGGAGTTTATGCAATTTTAGGTAATCATGATTATGGCGATTATGTAAATTGGAAAAACGAAAGTGAGAAAGTTGAAAATATGACAAAATTGGTTCAATCATACTTGGATATGGGTTGGACTTTATTACGAAATGAAAATCGAAGAATTTTTTCTGTAGATTCAACTCAATCGATAGTGATTGTGGGGGTTGAAAATTGGAGTTCTAACAGTCGATTTGGCACCTTGGGCGATATAGATAAAGCCATGATGAATGTTGCAGCAGATGATTTTACATTGCTCTTAAGTCATGATCCTTCGCATTGGGATTATTTGATGATGAAGGACTATCCAATTGATTTAACCTTATCGGGACATACTCATGCTATGCAATTTGGAATAGATTGTTGTGGCATAAAATGGAGCCCAATATCGATAATAAGTCCTAAATGGTCGGGATTATATGAACAACAAAATTTCAATAAAAAATCATCATTGTATATAAATGTAGGACTAGGAAATGTTGGTTTTATTTCGAGAGTTGGATTTTTACCTGAAATTACCGTAATAACCTTACATGCTGAGCCAAAGTAAACCGAAAGAAATCAGATTTGAATTTTCTTTTCAATTTCTACAACGTTTGCTTTAAATTTTGCGTCGGTATCAATTAAGTTGTTAATAGTACGGCAAGCATGAAGCACGGTAGCGTGGTCTTTATTTCCACAATGATGTCCGATAGTAGAAAGCGATGAGTTTGTCATTTTTTTTGCAAAATACATCGATAATTGTCTAACTTGAACAATTTCTCTTTTTCTGGTTTTGGAGTTAATTTGGTCAACAGGAATTCCGAAGTAATCGCATACAATTTTTTGGATATAGTCGATTGATATTTCGCGGGTTGTGCTTTTTACATATTTGTCAATCATTTGTTTAGCCAATTGAGTGGTAATTGGCTTTTTATTTAACGAAGCTTGAGCCATGATTGAAGTGATAGCTCCGTATAGTTCACGAACATTAGTTGTAACGTTATACGCAATATATTCAACCACATCTTCGGGCATTTCAATTCCGTCGTTATAAAATCGTTTACGAAGGATAGCCATGCGCGTTTCCAAGTCGGGAACTTGCATATCGGCAGCCAAGCCCCATTTAAAGCGAGAAAGAATACGTTGTTCAAATCCAACCATATCAACGGGCGATTTGTCAGATGTAATTATCAGTTGTTTTCCTTTTTGATGTAAGTGATTGAATATGTGGAAGAATGCATCTTGAGTTTTTTCTTTTCCTGATAAAAAGTGGATATCGTCTATAATTAAAACATCAATCATTTGATAAAAATGAATAAAATCGTTTTGATTATTGTTTTTAATTGAATCGACAAATTGTTGTATGAATTGTTCGGAGTTGATATATAGTACAATTTTTTCGGGGTGAAGTTCTTTAACTTGTATTCCAATAGCGTGGCAAAGGTGTGTTTTACCTAAACCAACATTTGAGTATATAAAAAGAGGATTAAAAGATGTTTTACCAGGGTTTTGAGCAACAGCATAACCGGCAGAACGTGCTAATCGGTTACATTCGCCTTCGATAAAATTATCAAAGTTTAATGTGTCGATTAACTGAGATTGAATATTAATTTTTCGTAACCCCGGGATAATAAAGGGGTTTGGAATTTCGCGGGATTTATCTTTATTGATATCGATAGGCATAGTCACATCTGGATTTTTAAGTGCGTTTTTGAATGATGTTGGCATTGTAATAGACGAAAACTCTTTTGCTCCAGAGTTGTTATCCATTTTAATGCTGTATTCTAATTTTCCGTTTGGACCAATTTCCTTTTTAATAGTTTTTTTTATTAGAGAGATGTAGTGTTCTTCGATATATTCGTAAAAAAAGTGGGTTGGTACTTGAATAGTAAGGATACTGTCTTCAAGTTTTAATGGAATAATAGGTTCAAACCATGTTGTATAACTTTTAGGATGGATATTATCTTTAATAATTTGCAGACAATTATTCCAAATACTTACGCAGTCTATCATTTCTTTCCTCTCCATTATAAACATCTTTTCGATTTCAACAGCTTACTTTCCTGAAATACAGGGTTTTGGCATTTTTTATTAACTAATACTTTTGAAGTAACAAAATTGAACAAATAAAAGTATAAAAAAAAATCTTTTTGCTATTGACTTTTAAAAAAAAATGTGTATACGGAAAGTGCATTTTGCGGTTAGTTGTATTTAATTATACTCTTAATCAGGCTTAAGCGAATTCCCATACTTCCATTTTGAGCTATAATAATTTTTCGATTATTTAAGTTATTAACAAAAAAAGCTTCTTCGAGTATAGTGTGAGTGTGTCCACCAAGAATAATATCAATATTTTTACTCTCACTCGCAAGTTTTACGTCCGAAGGTTTATTATCATCTTGTTTAAATCCTAAATGGGATAGGCAAATTACAATATCACAATGTTTCCTTTTTTTTAAAAAATCTGCATATTTATTTGCAACTTGGATAGGTTCGTTATACGTAATTCCTGTGAAGTTTTTTGTCGAAATTAAGCCTTCGGGATTTACACCTAGTCCAATAACTCCAACTTTAAAATTAGTAAATTTAAAAATATAGTAAGGAATAACAAAAGATTTGAGTTTTGTTTTTGAAATATCGTAGTTGGAGTTAATAATTTTAAACTTTGCAGTTTTTAATATTTCAGCTAATTTATCTACCCCATTATCAAATTCATGATTTCCTAAAGTTACAGCATGATACCCCAACATGTTCATGAGTTCGATTTCAAGCATTCCATTAAAATAATTGAAATAAGGTGTTCCTTGAAGGAAATCACCTGAATCAAATAATAAAAAATTTGTACTACTCTTTCTAATTCGGTTTATTACCGAACTTCGGAGTGCATATCCCGCTGCATTTGGATTTCTTTTGTCGTTTTTGGCAATGGCATCAATTCTGCTATGCGTGTCGTTAGACTGAAGTATAGTTAAAGTGTCATTCCCGTTTTTTTGTGCATTTGCCTCAAAATGAAAAGTAAAGGTAAGGGATGATATTATTAAAAAATTAGCAAATATTTTTTTCATATTTTTATTTAATTGAAATTCTGGAAATTAAATTTTCTTTTTTGTATAAATTTAAATTGACATTAGGTATTTGATGAATAATAGCATCTCTAACTAAAATGGGTAATAATTCGATTTTAATTGCCTTTTTGAAAAACAACATTCCATCATTGCAACCTATTAAATAATCGCTTGTTGCAACTCTATAAGTTTTACTTAAATCAAGTTTTTTACCATTAACTATAATGTTTTCTGCAATTTTATTATTAATTGTAAATGAGGTATTTGAGATTGGATGTCCTTCGTTTTTAGCTGCTAAAAACGTAAAAAGTTCATTCATGGTTTCGCCTGTAAAAGTGGCAATTGCAATGGTATTATCAAAGGGCATTAATTCAAAAACATTTCCAACAGTAATATCACCTTTAGGTAAGCTTTTACGAAGACCTCCGTAGTTTAATAAAACCATGTCGATAGGTTCTAAATTATTATTTTTGACGTATATTGTAGTTTCTGTAAAAACATTGTCGGCAACTATTTGATTTAACGGACCATCAGGCACCTCGGTATCAATTTCAAATTCTGAAAAAGCAATTTTTTTTTGCATTTCTTTGTCAATAATTTGTTTATAAGGTTTTATGTAGTTTATTATCGAAGTGTCGGGGGTTAAATTAATTGATGGTAAAACCGAAATAGACTCAAGGGTGGGTTCCAAAATTGTTTTTGGAGTAGTGCAACTAAGTAAAAAAGCTAATAAAATTAGCACGAAGGGTGTTTTATTTTTCATAATTTAAATGGTTTCAATATAATTTAATTTTGCATTTTCCAATGAATTAATTTGATCGCAAAAATGTATCGTATTTGTTTTGTTTATAATGAAGCGAATTGCAACTGTCTCTTCAAAATACTCTGTATTTAAAATTTGTATCCCATCAGATTTTAGTAAGGTCATTATTTTACTCATTAAATCGTAACTAAAATGTATTTCCATTAAGTCTTGAACTACATTGGTAATTATATTGGCATTATTTATTGCCTCGATGGTTGCTGTTTTATAGGCGTTTATTAGTCCCGAAACGCCTAATTTAATTCCTCCAAAGTAACGAATAACCACAATTAAAATATTGGTTAATTCGTTGGATAAAATTTGTCCATAAATTGGTTTTCCGGCAGTTCCTGACGGTTCTCCATCGTCATTTATTCGATATGCAGAGTAATCCCATCCTAAACGGTAAGCGTAGCAATGATGGCGAGCGTCAAAATATTCTTTTCTTAAACTTGCTAAAATTTCCTTAATTTGTGATTCTGTTTTAACTGGGTATGCAAAAGCAATAAATTTACTTCTTTTTTCGCGGTAAATACCCTCCGATTTGTTTAATATTGTTTTATAAGTGTCTTCAAACATGTTTATAAATTCATTAAAACAATAGCAGATAGAGCTAATAGTAAACCTGCTACATTAGTTGATGTAAGTTTTTCTTTAAACAATAAAAAGCCAAAAAATGCCGTCAAGGCAACCACTCCTGCATTAAAAATTGGGAAAAAGAAACTGCCACTAAAATCAATCATTGAAAAAGTGAAAAAGAAAACGGCAAAGAAATTAATCAATCCTAAAACTACACCTCCAATAATGTTTTTGGGAATAAATAGTTTTTTGGGTTGAACTTTAAAAAATGGCAAGGTGATTAATCCAAAAATAAATGATATTCCAAAAATAGTGCTCACAAATTTAGCAGAATCGATGCTGTTGTTTATTTGATAATTAGATTGAGCAATTTTAAATAACGAATCAGAGACTCCGGTCATTATAAAAATCAAAATTGGAATAAAAATGTATTTTTTATCAATTGGGTTGCTCTTGTTTGGCATTAATATTAAAAATAAGGAAACAAAAGTTAATCCAATTCCAATAATTTTTATAATTCCTAAACTGTCATCAAAATAAAATATTGAAATTAATACTGGAATAATTACCGACATTTTGCTTGCCATAGCCGTCATGGTAATACTTATTTTTTGTGAACATAATGCAAATAAATGAAATACAACAAAGAAAATAAGTCCAATAACAAAGGCAATATAAAGCCATGGAGCATTAGATATAGTGTTTATATCAATTCCAAAAACGATGAACCCTGTGAGAGCTGCAACAAGGTAATTCCACAAAATGGATTCGAAATTTCCTACCTTAAATTTGTCGAGCAATTTAAAGCATATAAATATTAATGTATAAAATAAAATTGCAATTATTAATAATATCATGAAGTTTGTATTAGTTGTTGATGTAATGAAAAATTTTGTCGCCAGAATAAGTTTTTATGGAAGAAACAGTGGTTTTAATTTTAGGTGCTTTAAGTCCTTTTGTAAAGATTTTATTTCCTACTAAAACAAAAGCTTCGTCCCATATGTTGTGTGAAATAAAACTGTTTAAAATTTCGTATCCACCCTCCACAATTACTGATTGAATTTGCTGTTGGTATAAATGATTAAGTGTAGATTTTATAAAATCATGAGTGTCGAGAATATTTATAGTTGAGGTTTGATCACCTTCATGTTTTTTGTTAGAATTTGTAAAAATGATTGTTTTTTGAGAATTATCTAAAATATTAAATTTTTGATTTGGTAATTCATTTTTAGCTAAAATTAAACGCGTAGGTTTTTTTCCTAACCATTCTCGGACATTTAATTGGGGGTTGTCGTTTATTACCGTATTAGCCCCAATTAAAATAGCATCTTCTTCGGATCGCCACTTGTGAACTAATAATTTTAATTCAGTGTTTGTTATCCAGTACTTTTCTTTATTTTCTGGGTTTTGACGTTGAATGTCCATAAATCCGTCGAGTGTTTGAGCCCATTTCAGAAAAATGTATGGACGCTTTTCAGTGTGAAATGTAAAGAATCGTTTGTTGATTTTTTTGCCTTCGTCGGATAAGAAATCTGTGATAACATTTACTCCATTTTTGCGAAGTTTGTCAATGCCTCTTCCAGCAATAATAGGATTTGGGTCTAAATTTGAAATAACAACTTTTGGAATTTGTTTTTGTATAATTAAATCGGCACAGGGAGGAGTTTTGCCAAAATGTGAACAGGGTTCTAAATTAATGTATAGAGTTGACTCTTTAAGTAAATCGTGATTTTCGACCGAATGTATGGCATTCACTTCGGCATGGGATTGACCAAATTTTTCGTGATAACCTTCGCCAATAATTTTTGAATTGTACACAATTACAGCTCCTACTAAAGGATTTGGAGAAACACATCCTAAGCCTTTAAGTGCTAATTCAAAACAGCGTTGCATGAATTGTGGTTCTAATTCAGTCATTTTATACAATAATTTATTATGCAAATTTATTAAAAAAAATGAGCGGTTGAGTAAAACCATATTTTGTAAT
>CAZFPO010000102.1:0-11187 GCA_964521105.1 uncultured Lentimicrobiaceae bacterium
TCATCCAAATCAAAGGAAAATGTATCATTTATTACCTTGCAGTTTGATTGGAATTCCGATTTAAACAACTCATCGGCAAATGCCCGTGATATGATTGAATTAGCAAAACGACATTTGCCAACGGATGCTCGTACACCAATGATAATGCGTATTAACAGTTCCATGATGCCTGTTTTGATTTATGGAGTTAACGCTAAGGAAAGTATGGAAGGGCTTAATAAAATCATCGACGACCAAATTGTAAATCGATTAAAGAAAATTGAAGGTGTTGGAACTGTAATGCAAATCGGAAATCCGAAACGTCAGATTGAAATTCAGGTTTTGCCGGAAAAATTAAGCTCGTATAATTTGTCGATGACCATTGTAACACAAATGCTAAAAATGAGCAATGTTTCAATACCAGGTGGAAATATAAATATTGGTGTAAACGATTATGCGGTGAAAATTCCAGGCGAATTTAATTCAATCAACGAAGTGGAAGATATGCCCATTACTATGTTTAATCGAAAAGTGATACGTTTAGGTGATATTGCAGTTGTTTCGGATGGATTTAAGGACAAAGATGAGCGAATTAGATACGATGACAAAGAAGCGGTGGGTTTATTAATACAAAAACAATCGGGTGCAAACACGCTTGAAGTTGCCGAATCCGTGAAAAAAGAGATGTTAAAAATAAAGGATGAACTTCCTCCTGATGTCCAACTTGATTTAATGCTGGATACCTCAATTTTAGTTAGCTCATCGATTGATAATTTAAGCGAAACGATAATATATGCTGCACTTTTTGTAATGATAGTAGTGTTGCTTTTTCTACGAAATGCCAGAGGTAGTTTTATTGTTATTGTTTCAATTCCATTTTCGCTGATCGTTGCATTTATATTTATGAGCATGGCGGGTTATACCATTAATATTTTCTCGCTAATGTCGTTGGCAATTGCCATTGGAATGGTGGTCGATAATGCCATTGTCGTGCTCGATAATATCACACGGCATATTGAGCGAGGGATTAGTCCAAAACAAGCATCAATTTTTGCAACAGGCGAAATGGGATTGGCAATATCGGCATCTACATTTACGATTATGGCCGTTTTCCTTCCATTAGTGTTTATGGGTGGAGTTGTTGGAATTATTTTTCGCCAATTGGCAATTCTTACTTCAATTACGCTTTTGGCTTCACTAATCGTATCATTGATGTTAACACCAATGATGGCTTCTAAAATGCTTAGACCTTGGAGTGTTGAAAAAAACAGGAAACATTCTAAACTGTTTTATTGGAGCGAAAAAATGTTTATCAGTCTCGAAAATGGATACAAAAACTGGTTAACTTGGTCATTAAAACATAAATTAATTATAGTATTAGGTTCTTTGTTTCTCTTTATTTCATCCTTGTTTATTGGAAAAAATATTGGAACCGATTATATTCCTGAATTTGATGCTGGTGATGTTATTGTTACATTTCAAACACCAGTGGGAACAAGCACTGTGGCAACTGAAGAGGTCGCTAAAAAAGTTGAAAAGATAATTAACGAGAATATTCCTGAAAAGATTAGCTCATTTACGGTTGTAGGTCAAACCGAAAGTGGCGTATTATCATCGGTCGGATTTGAAGAAGGAAAAAATTATGTAACCATTATCACTCGAGTTTGTAAACCCGAAGATAGAAAACGGTCATCGAGAGAGATTGCTGATTTAATAAGTGAAAAAATTGGCGAAATTCCTCAAATCGAAAAATACAAAGTATCCGGTGGAAGTTTACTTTCGGCTGCACTTTTAGGAAATAGCAAACCAATTCAAATTAGTATTTCATCAAGCAATTTGGATAAAATTAATAAAACTGCTGATGTAATTTTAAAGGATTTAAGTAGTATTAGTTGGTTGCGAAACATCGAAACGACCATCGATCAAGGTAAAAGAGAGTTGCATTTGAAAATAAATCGTCAAAAAGCCGCCGATTTAGGGTTAAATGCCGGATTAATTGGTATTCAAGTGCGAGAAAGTATTTATGGGACTGATGCAGGTACATACAAAGAAGAGGGTGATAAATACGATATTATCGTTCGGTATGATTCGGCTTATCGTAATAGTGTTGAAGGAGTTGGAAATATTATTCTAACAACTTTAACAGGTCAACATGTAAAACTTAGCGAAGTAGCCGAAATAGATGAAGGTTACGGACCTATTATTATTGAACACGAGAGTCAACAAAGAGTAGTATACGTGAAAGCCGATTTAAATAACATTTCATTGGGCGAAGCCAATACCATGGCAAAAGAACGTATTGATAAACTTGATATTCCTTCGGATATTGCAGTTGATTTTGGGGGGCAGCTAAAAGATCAGGAAGAGTCATTTGGCACTCTTTGGATTATGTTTATAGTGGCTATTATTCTGGTTTACATGATTATGGCTTCCTTATTTGAATCCTTTAAAGATCCATTAATAATCATGTCGGCAATTCCACTAACAGTGATTGGAGTTATTTGGATTTTTGCAATTACCGGCTTAACATTAAGTGTAGTTACATTCGTTGGTTTAATTATGCTTATTGGTATCGATGTTAACCAGGGAATTATTCTTGTTGATTACACAAATATGCTTCGTAAGCGAGGATACAGTATTTCAAAAGCAATTACCGAAGCAGGTCGATTACGACTTCGTCCGGTATTGATGACCGCCTTAGCAGCCTTAATGGGTATGATTCCTATGGCGATGAGTTCTGGAATGGGTTCCGAAATATGGGCACCACTTGGAACAACAGTAATAGGTGGTTTGGTCGTTTCAAAATTTATGACCATGTTTCTAATTCCTGTTCTTTATTTGATTATTAATCCTAAAGCTCGTAAAGCTGAAAAAGCTACTGGTCGTTTGCAAGCTGAAAATAATGACGAAAAAATTTAAAAAGCTGTACTATGAAAATGATATATTGTACTTGTAATGTAAGTGTTGTAGATACGATTATTGAAACACTAGAGTCTTTGGATATTCTTGATTATCAAGTGTTCAATCATGTTAATGTGAAAAATGTAAAAGGAGATCCACGACTTAATACACCAGTGTGGCCTGGATATAATGCCGCGATTTTTATGCAAATCAGTGACGATGAAAAAGTAAAAAGTGTCATCGGAATTCTGAAAGAGTATAATAAAAATCGTTTCGATGATGAGCTTGTAACTGTTTGCAGTTGGTCCATCGAATCGTATTTTTATGACTAAACTGAGTGATGAAATTTATAATAAAAAATTAAAAAATATGAAAACCAAAATAATTATATTAATATCGTTCCTTACTTGTTTTGGAAACATTCAGGCTCAAGGATTATTTGTAAAAGCTGGCGGAAGTTTCGCTCTTGGATGGCCATGGACCTATTCAGCCAACGAAACCTACAACCAGATTGAAATGTCAACTACTGGAACTCAGGCTCATGCACGAAATGCAAATTTTGGAATGGGAATAAGCCCAATTATTTCGGCCGGGTATATGTTTAACTCATTTATTGGAGCAGAACTTGGCTTTGGATACCAATTTGGGATAAATCGAGTGAATGAAAATACCTATTTAAATACGACTTCGTTAAAAACATACGAAGCAAATTCCTCCATAAAATGCTCATGGATGTGGTTAAATCCGCAATTAATTATCGCTACTAATTATACTGCATTTTCACCATATGGAAAAGTAGGTTTAATAATGGGATTTTCACCTAAAATGACCATTTTGGTCGAAAATGTCGATGATTCCGGAATTCGTAAATCCGAAATTACTGGTGGAATGCCTTGGGGTTTTAATTTGGCATTGGGGATAAATAAAAAGATCAAAAATAATATATCTGTTTTTGGTGAAATTGAAATGACACAGATGAATTACACGCCTGAACAATCTGAAATTACAGAATTTAAGGATTCTGAAGGAAATGATATTCTTTCAACCTTGAATCTAAAAACTAAAACTACTGAATTTTCAGATTGTTGGAGTAGCGATGATATCTCTAACGATAATCCAAATAAGTCGGCTCGAATAAACGTGCCATTAAGCTGTATAAAGTTTAATGTCGGAATACGAATTAATTTTTAGAAAGGAAAATTGAAATGAAAAAAATAAATTTTATCATAATTCTTGTCGTATTTTTTAGTTTTTCAGTATCATCTCAACATTTTTATATAAATGGGAGTGGAGCTTATTCTTTACAAATGCCGTCAGCATATAACAGTGTCCGAAAAACTTCTGCCACTGGAACATCAACAACGTTTGAATCGGTAAAAAGTAATTTGTCGTCGGGCTTACATCCTCAGATTACAGTTGGTTACTTTTTGAATAAATATGCTTCTTTTGAAATTTCGGGTGGGTATCATTTTGGTGTTTCTCAATCTACAGACAATGAAATGTATGAATTATTGTTAACATATACTCAAACTACCGAGCAGTCAATTCAATATGGATTTTTGAATCCTTGTTTTGTCATAAATCCAGGCTTTACCAAGTGGAATCCTTACCTTGGATTGGGTGTTTTTGTTGGATTTAACAATCAAATGTCGGAAGAAATTACCAACTCAAACAGTCAGTATTTGCGACGATATACTTCAAGCGGTGGAAGTCAATTCGGATTTTTTGGCAAACTTGGAATGAATTATTCGATAAATTCAAAATGGAAGATTTTTTCCGAATTATCATTCACAAATGCTACATGGTCGCCCAATAAAAAACATTTAAATGCAGCCATTGACGCCAGTGGTAATGATATCTATGATGGGCTTAAACCACATGATGTTTTAACGAATTATAGCGAAGATGCTAAGCATGGAAATTCTGGCTTGCCCGATATGTCAAAACCTCAGAAAAAACAAAAATTTTCATTGCCAATGGATTTTGTATCTTTGGGTTTAGGTGTTCGATTTGAATTTTAGAAAAATCTTTTTTAAATTAATTGTTGCCCTTGTTTGTTTTGTATACATTCAAGGGCAATTTTGAGTAATTTTCAATTTGTATTATGATTATTTTTTTAAATCGAAGTATTCTTAAATTTCAATTTTGAGCATTGCCCCAAAGATTTACTATTGATTGCTATTGAAATCTTTACTGGATTTAGGGTTTTAAATTTTTTATGTGAAATTTGGGGAAATTCAATTATAAAAATTACGCTGAATCGGATGCAACTATAAATAATTTATTTGCGACTGATATATAATAAATTAAAAAAATAAAATTATGAGAACTGGAAAAGTCGGACTTGTTATGTTTATTTTATGTTTAAACCATTTTGTGTTTTCTCAAAATACAAATCTCAATTCAAGGATTTTAAATTCAATGCGGGGTGTTGAGAATAAATCAATTCAAACCACTTCATGCGACACTGCAATTTTTATTGCCGATGGAGTTTGTGAAGCAAATCAATGTTATGGCATAGATATGCCAATGTTTAACGCAAACTATAACGAAGTAATCGATGATGTTGAGGATATTTTATCCATTTGTGTCAATATTGAACATAGTTACGTTGGTGATTTGTCGTTTAGTTTGTATTGTCCAAATGGAGCTCATATTGATTTATTTGTTACTACCGATTCGCTTCAACATGGGGGAGCGTTTTTAGGAATGCCAAATTTAAACGATGGGGCTGATGCATGCGATTCATCACAAAATCCGCAGGGTAGAGGTTGGAATTACTGCTGGTCGCAACAATCCAATTATTCTTATCAAGGTAATTTACATGATTTATCCTATGGTAGTTCTCCAATAGACTCAACAAACAGGATGAATAATTCTAATTATATTGTTCCACAACAGTCGTTTAATGGATTGATTGGTTGTCCTATAGACGGATATTGGGGTTTGCAAGTATGCGACAAATGGGAGCATAATGAAAATGGATACCTTTTTTCGTGGAGTATGACACTAAATCCTACCACGGTAAATTTAAGAGATTCAGTGGATGGTGGTGTAACTGAAATTATGACCCCTTCAGATTCGGTATTGGTAAACACAAATTCTGATGTAAATATTCAAATTCATAATTTTGATAATTTCTTTTTAGACACAATTCCAGTTGCATATACTATAAATGGCGGTTCGGAAGTAGTTGAAGTGAGTGTTGGCGTAATAACTCCCTATTGGCACAACGATTACCTATTCAATATGCCATTTCATCCGACATCAACTGGGGTATATACATTATGTGCTTACACTAAATTATATCATGATAAAGATTCGACCAACGATATGTTTTGTAAGGAAATTGTAGTTTATGGAGATACAAACAATGTAGGAATTGCAAATAGTGAGAGCGTCGACTTTTCGATTGAACAAAATTTTCCAAATCCTTTTTCAAGTCAAACTTACATTGGTTTTAGTGTACCGATACCAGATGAAGTGCTGTTAAAAGTTCAAAATGTATTAGGTCAAGAAGTCTATTTTCAGAAAATTTCAGCATCAGAAGGTAAAAATAAATTTTTACTGAAAACTTCAAATTTGAAATCAGGGATTTATTATTATAGTCTTGAATATCAAGATAAACGTTTGGCGAAAAGAATGATAATTCAATAAATAAAAAAAATCGGAGTGCAAAATTTACACTCCGATTAACGATCGCTGTCCGAAGTCTGAGACTTCGGACAACAGTGTGTGGATTATTTGGGATTATGAATTTGAATTCCATTCGATTTTACGCGAAATATACATTAAAACCGACAGCACAAGAAAGATTCCGATACTTCCAATCAATAAGGAGTAATCTTCAATTTGTAAAGTGGTAAATAAAAATAGATATAAAAGAATAAGTACCGAACTCAAAATTGCAGTTGACTTGAAGCTTTTTACCATCGAATAAGTGTATGCCGAAATTAGTGAAATGGTAGCGGTTGAAGCGATTAAGTAAGCAATAGTAAAATCAATATATTCCGAAAGTGAAAGCAATAGAGTGTAAAAAATGATTAAGGCAGCTCCGATAAAGAAATATTGAATAAAATGAATTCTGCGTTTTTGAAAACGTTCAAAGAAAAAGATTAAAACAAAGGTCAAAAAGATAAACATAATGGCATATTTTGCCGAACGCTCGGTCTTTTTGTAGTGGTCAACTGGAAACATTAGTTTTACGCCAAATTGTGAGTCGGTAAGAGAAATATTTTCTCCATTAGTCCATTGTTGTGGAAAATTGCGATTTAAGTGCAAAACGTTCCAATCGGCAGTAAATCCGTTGTTATCAATTTTTCTTTCATCGGGTAAAAATGAGCCATCGAAACTAGGCGAATTCCAAGTAGATGCAATGTGTACTTGTGTTTCTTCACCAACGGGTGTGAAGTATAAATTTTCACTTCCGTTTAATAATAGGTCTATTTCAAATGGAGTAGTAGTTTGTGGCGTCGAAACAGGGCAGGAGACTCCTGAACTTAATACTTCGTTTGTTGGAATGCCTGGATTCATTTCGGAACTCATATTACCCCATTTTACAACGATTTTTTTCTTAATACCTCTCATATCATCAATTCCAAGCGACAGAAAAGCATTTTGCCATTGGTAACTTTCTTTGTTTATACCCAAGAAATCGGTTTGCAAAGTGTCGAAACTTCCTTTGATTTTAAGATTTGCCTTGTAAACAACTACTTCATAAATCCCTCTTTTTCGAGTTTCAGGTTCAATTTTTCCATCAATTACTAATTTTTTTGGTAAAAAATGAGCATATCTTTTTATAGCAACCAATGGATTGGTCTTGTCGTATTCAAAATAGGGGACAGTTAAAATCGGTCCATTGATAGTTTGAGAATAAGCCCATTTGGAACAAATATCTTGAATGGCTTCTTCTCGGTAAGATGAACGCTCTCGAACTAATCCCTGAATCATTGCTTGCGGAATCAGAAGTAATAAGATTAAAACACCGATAATGAATAGTTTTACACCGGATGAGTTCTTCATCCATTCTTTAATTTCTGAAATTGATGACATAATTTTATGTTTAAATTTTTATGAAAGTTGTTAAAAACATTCTATTAACTTTAAAAATTTGAGATTATTATAATGTAAATGTGAAAAAAACTTAAGAAATAATTAATTTTTAGTCATTTCATTTATCCTTCAGCAGAGTTTGCTTCGATAGATTCTTAAGAAAGAAAACAGGATATCGTTTTTTTTATATTTCGTCACTACGGGACTTCCTTTTTACTTTTATAGTGCGTTTTTTACCAATATTTTGTCCCGCTGGAAAAAAAAACTAAATTAGTTTAACCTAAAGCCCTGTCCCGTAAGGATAAAATCAATTAGCTTATTTCGAAGCTATGTCCCGTAGGGACAAAATCACGGTATAAAAGAAAGTAATCAGAAAAACTTCATGCCGTAGGTATGAAATATTGTGCCATCAGCAGAATCTTTTTTAACCATCAGAATAATCTTCTGAAACGGACTCTGCAGTTTAAAGAATCTTTTAAAACTAATAACCAGGAATATCCATTGTTACAGTTGGTATAAGCATCAGCCAACCAATAATAATCAAAATTAAAATAAATGGCCAAGCCCATTTTACCCATTTCCCAAAAGGAATTCGAGCAATTTCCAAAACACCAATTAACACTCCGGAAGTTGGAGTGATTAAGTTTGTAAACCCATCACCAATATGGAAAGCCGTAACGGTTGCTTGTTTAGATAAGTTGACCATATCTGAAATGTCGGATAAAATTGGCATAATTAAAGCAGCTTTTGCAGTTCCAGATGTTATTAGTGCATTGAGTAAGGTTTGAAATCCATACATCAACGAAAGGGTAGTAATTTGTCCGAAACCCGAAATAGAAGAAGATATGGAATAGAGGATAGTGTCAATTATTTTTCCATCTTCCAAAATAACGATGATACCACCAGCTAAACCCACAACTAAAGCCGCTGATAAAATATCTTTTGCACCTAAAATGAACAGTTTTACAATATCATTTGCCGATTTTCCAATTGAAATTCCTGCTGCCAATCCCATAATAAAAAACAGAGAAGCAATTTCCAACAATCCCCACTCAAATCCCATTACTCCAGCTACTAACATTAAAATTGTGAAAAATAATAGGTTTAAAACAAAATATTGAACTCCTTTGCGGATAGTGAAAAATCCAGTTATGAAAAATAAAGCAGTAGCTATTGGTAAAAATGGAATCTGTAAAGTTGTTTGACCAATAATAAAATTATTCATTGGAATTAAAATAGAAATAAACGAGAATAAAACAGAACAACTTATTAGTAATAACCATGCTGATTTTGGTGATTTTTCAATCGTTACGTCTTGATTTTCGGAAGCATGTTTTCTCCAATATTGGTCTTCCTTAAAAACTGGTGATTTTTCGGGATTTTTACGAATTTTGTTTGCATAATACAAAACGTAACCAATTCCAACAATGTTAATTATCATCCAAATGATGAAACGATAGCCCATTCCAGAAAAAAGTGGAACTCCTGCAATTTCTTGAGCAATTCCCAATGTAAAAGGATTCATTAAGCAGCCTGCAAAACCCAGACCAGCTCCTATAAAACACATACAAACACCTACAATAGAGTCGAAGCCCATTTTTACCGAAAGCGGAACAAAAATTATTACAAATGCAATAGTTTCTTCACTCATCCCGAAAATGGCTCCAAAAAAACTAAAAATCAGCATGATGGAAGAAATAATCAGATTATGAACTCCTAATGCCTTAATTATTCGGTTTCGTTCCCACATTTTAGTTCGTTTCACAAAAGCTAAAATTCCGGCATCTATGGCTTTGCTTTCATTTAAAATCCAAAAGGCACCTCCAAGTATTAAAATAAAAACGATAATTTTTGGTGATCGCACAAAGCCTTTATAAAATGCCGAAAAAACTTCCCACGATTGTGGCGATTGCTCCACCGTTTGGTAGGAGCCAGGAACAATTAAGTTTTTTGAACTATTTCCGGTAGTTCCGGCTTCTCGCTTAAATTCGCCTGAAGGAATAATCCATGTTGCTGCTGCCGCAAGAAAAATTATCGTAAAAATAATCACGTAGGTGTGTGGAAATGCTCTTTTTTGTTTATCAGCCATAAGTAGAATGATTGTTTATGACACGAAATTAAAAAAAAAATGCTTTGTTTGTTTTTTATTTGAAACTTTATTGGGCGTCGAGCGGAGCCGAGACGCGGTATTTACTTCACCATCAAAGACTCCAGCATTGGACTCTGATGGTTTTTCCCATCAGTATCTCATGCATGGAACACTGATGAAGCTAAAAAAACCGACACCGGAGGTGTCGAATATTTGTAGCCCTAAGATGTAAAAAGTTAAAAGATTTTGGCGAAAAATTTGCTTTGAGTTTGCAAATTTTATGACAAAATAAATTCATTTTAAAATTTTCAGACCTAGATGATATTGTTGTTACCATCAAGGGAAACCACCGCGATAGCGTAATCAAACAAATACATCAGCCGGCTGGCTGATTCCTTTAAAATCAAAAACACTAAAATTGCTCAATTCGTGCGTTGGGTAGGAAAAAACGGCGAGGGTGACGGAGGCGAGAATGACATAAAGCTTTACAAATCTTAAAAGTGCTTTAGCATCGTTTTGGTGATAGCCGAAACCGACTTTTCATAGATTTGTAGCTTTATGGCAGTGCGGGTGGATAGCATCCCTGCTTGCCGAAACGGCAGTGCAGGCAGGGTTTTTTCTTGACTTTTTTGGATACTTTTTGTGTCAAGACAAAAAGTATCGAAGAAAAATTTACTTCAAATTACTAAAAAAATAAAGCAGAATGATATAGCTAAATTGACGAAGTCATAATCAAACAAATCATCCGAACAAAGAGAGGATTCCTTTGAAATCTAAAAATACGAAATATGTTGATTGCACTTGTTAGTGTTATCACCAACTTGGATTTTCCCCCATCAGTATCTTCAGCATTGAACTCTGATGATTTGTTTCATAGTGCGGTGCGCTGCACCTTGATTTATTTTTTGATATTTTTTTACAGATATGACGGTGCTCTGCACCTGATATTTTCTCAACCCTTGATGGTGTTGTTACCAACAAGGCTTTTTCCCCCCATCAGAGTCTCCAGTATGGGACTCTGATGATTTTTCGGCATGAGTTTCTGATGATTTTGTTGGTCATAGAGCGGTTATGATACGCTGTAATGTCGCACCTACGGAGCTTTTTGGACTTTTTTCATCTGTTAATTACCATAATGTCGCCTCTACGAGGCTTTTGGATAGCTT
>CAZFPO010000103.1:0-10910 GCA_964521105.1 uncultured Lentimicrobiaceae bacterium
AACGCAGTGAAGCGTGGCATCTGAAAATACGCTCTTTGTTCCGCTATCGCTCCTCTCTGAGTGACAATATTTTAGCATAAATACAATGTGAAACATTGTGCCTGCCAAAGGCAGATAAACCATTGCAAAGCAATCTGTGCAACACGGTGTAATTTTTTTGCTGCCACTAAGACTCCAAGACACTAAGATTTACTAAGTTTTATTTGTGTTATTTTGTGTCTTTGTACCCACCCACTGCTGGTAAAATTAGAAGCTGTTTATTGTTGCTATTTTTTATCTACAATCTTTTTATTGTCGAGATGTTTCGCGTTTAATTTCGTTACAACTTTTTTACCGGTTGTTTTTTCTAGTTGTTGCCTCGCCGCTTTTGCAACTTTTCCACCTTTTTGAGCAACAATTCTATTTTCATTTAATGTTTTGGGTTGTTTGTCTTTTGAAATTTCAGTGGTTGAAGCTTCTGCTAACATATTCAAAACCAATTCTAAATTGGTCATGTGGTCACGAAGATTCTCCTTCTTTAATTCTTTAAAATTTTTATATTGTTTTGTTGTTAATCCACTCCATGCTTTTGTAATTTCATCTGTTAAAATTGCATACTCTTGACCTTTTTTAACACCTCTATTATCCCATTCATCTGTAAGTTCCTTTCGGATTTCAATGCTTTTAATTCGTTGATTAATCCATTCTTTACTGTATCCTTTTTTATAATAAGTTTCCATTAATCGATCAATCCCTATTTCCGGATCTTCTAATTCATCGATTCTTTCTCTACCAATTTTTGCCAACCATAATTTGAAAGGTTCCGCTTTATGAGATGGAATTGTTTGAATTAATCTAAAAAGCTGTTCAGTATCAGCAACATCTGTTTCTCGCATTTTCCCGTCTTCAGCAAGTAATTTCAAACGGTTACAATTTGTAACCGTTTCATTTCCTTCCTTTAACAGACGGCTTTTCAGCACTTTCCAATAATTCCTTGCTCCCTGGTGTGTAGACTGGGCAGTTAAAATAGAAACAATGTCAATAATTGAGAAATACCATTTTTCTTCATCTTCGCTCCACACGGTTCTTACTTCTTTTTGTTCAAATAGTTTTATGGCAATTTTTTTAGTCATAATCAATTATTTAAATACTAAACTTAATTGTAGTTCATTTTTTTGGTTTACTGCAAATCGAAAGTGTTTCTCACATTATTCCTTCATCAATAATTTCATCCAGTTGATTCTCTTCAACCCTAAAACTCGGATAATTTTATATCATTGAAAAGCGGTAATTTATTGAAGACAAATATATCGATTTTTTTGATAGGAGATTATAAATGGAGGGTTAATTTTATCAAAAATACTCGTTTTTAATTCGTGCCCAGCCACGGCTGGTAAAATTAGTGGCTGTTTGTTAAATCAAATATACTTTAATAAAAATTCATTCTATTTTATAAACCTTAACTCAACCCTTCGGTTTTTTGCACGACCAGCTTCAGTATCATTTGATGCTACTGGTTTTTTTGTTCCATAACCGATAATAACAAGTTTTTTTTCGTCACAACCTTCACTAATTAAGAAATCTTTAACTGCTTGAGCTCTTTTTTCGGATAAAATCTGGTTTTTTTCTTCACCTCCAATGTTATCGGTATGACCGGCAATTTCTACTTGATAATTATTTGTTTTAATAATCTCAGCAACCCTTTTAAGTTCGGGTATAGAGTATGGTAACAACGTGCTTTCAGCAAAATTAAAAAATAGATTATTTATTTGTACCGATTTATTTTCGTCAACCATTTCTTTGAATTCAACCAGCGTAATCTCTTTATAAATTTCAACCGCTTCTTTTGTTTTTCGCAAGTCAATATTGCTTGATACTGGAAAATATTTTTTGTGATTAACATAATAACCATACATCTTACCTAAGGGCAAAACAATAAAAAAACTACCATCTTTTGGATCACTTTTAGATTGCCCAATACTTTTCCCAGTTTCTAAATCATCCCATCGAATTTCTGAGGCTACCGGTTTACCTTCCTTATCTATCAATTTTCCGGAAATTGTTGCAACAAAATCTGGACGTAAAAATGCTGGCAACGTTAACCAATAAATATCATCGTATTCGTTGCCGGTTGATTTTTTTGCAAAATAAGCCTTTTTACCATCGGTGGAAATCTTATAACCCCATTCGCTATTTTCGGTATTGATTTCTTTTCCTAAATTTATTGGTTCGCTCCAACAATTCCAGCAAGTGTCGGAAAGTCGGGTTGATTTAAAAACATCCATTTTACCCAATCCACCATGACCATCGGAGCTAAAATATAAGGTTTTCATATCAGGGTGTAGAAAAGGACTTCTGTCTGTATATGGTGTATTAATAACATTACCCAGATTAATCGGTTTGCCCCATTTCCCATCATCAAAAATAGAAACATAAATATCTGATTGGTGTAACGAATTACCATGATAATAATTACCAGGTGTTTGATGAATGTTATAATTTTCCTCCCTTACAGATGCGAAAAACAAAGCCTTACCATCGCTACTTATCATTCCATCGGCTTGCCATTTACCCGAATTTATATTTTGGGGATATTCAATTATTTCGGTCCACCCCGAACCGGTTTTTTCGGAATAATATAAAGAGCCCGACTTAAACACAATCATCGTAGTTCCATCTGATGAAATGCTTACAGGTGCATCGTTTGATTTAGTGGAAGATAAATCGGCAACTAGCTCTGCCTTAGTCCATTGACCAGATACTTTTCGGGAGTAAAAAATATCCTCACCCCCAATGTTATCGAGTCGGCTATTTCCGCAAAAATAGAGGTTCTTTTCATCTCCCGTTATTACTGGAACATATTCTCCACCTTCAACCGTATTTATTGAGTTCCCTATTGAATTAATTTTAACCGTATTATCAACTTTCTTTTCCATAATTGAAATTAAATTATCCAATTTTTGGGTTTTATTACCGAAAAACTCATAGTAGGTTTTTACTTTATTAATCGCAGATTTCCAGTCTTTTAAAATAATATCTTGTGAAATCAAATTTTGTAAAGCAACAAACGCTTTTTCTCGAGGTGCTGCTTGTCGAATATATTCATCGTATTCAATAAAATAACTCGGATTATATGGCTCTTCAAGATGAAGTTTCTGGCTTAGTTCAATTAATTCAAAGTCTTTTTTCTTAATTTGTTTTAAACATTTATCATCATACCTATAATAAAATTTATTTAGTGTTTCTTCCTCTCCATCGTTGGTATATAGGTCGTGTAAAACAATTAACGCATTTTCTCTTTTTTCACCAGTAAAATGCTTTACACAGAACTCTAACCCCGACAAAATTTCTGCTGATTTTGAAAATTCAAAAACACTGTCCAATGCAACCTCTATCCATGGATTATTCGGATAATTTTCGACAAATAATTTATAGCTTTCTATTTTGTTTGGTTCTGTGTTTTCATAAAACTGTTTGGTTTGAAATAATTCCTTCGCTTTACTAAACTGAGGACTTTCGGGATAATCACTTGTAAAATCCTCATACGATTTTGACGTATTTATCGTTTCAGCTTCGGAATAAGCAATTTCGTATATCCTTTCATTTGCTTGACTCACCTCTTTTGCATTCGGATATCTGTTGATAAATTCTTTATAGTTATCAATCTTGTCTATTCTTTTTACTTCATTAAAAGCTAATTCGTCTCTTTTCATTATAGCATCTGGTATTTGAACTGCCTGGGGATAATGGTCTATAAAAAATTGATAAGATACTACTGAGTTTTTTTCGACAGCAATCTGAAAAGCAACCAAATCACGTTTTATTATAATTGCCTCTGTGTATTTCGATGGAATTTCAATATACACTTTTAAAAAGTTTTCGTACGTTTCAGTTTTATTATTGATTATAGCATCTTCCATTGCATTTCTGGCAATGGTGTCAATCATTCGTTCGATTTCATTGCTGTTAATTGGTATTTTATTTAGTTTTTTTATCACTTTTTCATCTTGAATTCGATGAAATAATTCGTTTGTTTTTATTATAGCATGGTATGATTTTTCAGCATCATAACCACTATATCCTCGATTAATAAATAAAAGAGACAATGAATAATTTAATTCAATATCGTTTGGCTCTTTTTCAAGTTCTTTAAATATTTTTTTTTCAACCTTCGAAAATTTTCCCTTTTCAATTAGGTTTAAGTACGATTGCCCAAATGAAGTTGCAGACATTGCCAAAATCGCAATAAACAGCAGTATTTTATTCATTTTCTCAGATTTGATATTTTGTCCCACAAATATAATTCTTTAAGCTCAATTTATCTGTTTTTTGAGCCAAATTGTTTGTTTTAATGAGCTAGAAATGTTTGATTGTTGGCTTTTTATTGATATTTGCCACTAAGGCACTAGGACTCAAAGGTTCACAAAGTTTTCAAATTTAATTGAGTAACCGAGTAACTTAGTCACCCAGTTACTTGGTTTCTTAGTCACTTTGAAACTTTGTGGCTTAGTGGCTATTTTTTTTATTCTGATTGTCATGTAGATTAAAACGCAGTGAAGCGTAGGATCTGGAAAACAGACTCTTCGTTCCGCTAACGCTCCACTCTGAGTGACAATTTTGTAGCCAAATTTCTACTGTGAAACACTGTGTAATTGCTTTAGCAAACTGTGTAACACTGTGCAAATCTTATTTCTGCCACTAAGACTCCAAGACACTAAGATTTACTAAGTTTTATTTGTGTTATTTTGTGTCTTTGTACCCACCCACTGCTGGTAAAATTAGAAGCTGTTTATTGTTGCTATTTTTTATCTACAATCTTTTTATTGTCGAGATGTTTCGCGTTTAATTTCGTTACAACTTTTTTACCGGTTGTTTTTTCTAGTTGTTGCCTCGCCGCTTTTGCAACTTTTCCACCTTTTTGAGCAACAATTCTATTTTCATTTAATGTTTTGGGTTGTTTGTCTTTTGAAATTTCAGTGGTTGAAGCTTCTGCTAACATATTCAAAACCAATTCTAAATTGGTCATGTGGTCACGAAGATTCTCCTTCTTTAATTCTTTAAAATTTTTATATTGTTTTGTTGTTAATCCACTCCATGCTTTTGTAATTTCATCTGTTAAAATTGCATACTCTTGACCTTTTTTAACACCTCTATTATCCCATTCATCTGTAAGTTCCTTTCGGATTTCAATGCTTTTAATTCGTTGATTAATCCATTCTTTACTGTATCCTTTTTTATAATAAGTTTCCATTAATCGATCAATCCCTATTTCCGGATCTTCTAATTCATCGATTCTTTCTCTACCAATTTTTGCCAACCATAATTTGAAAGGTTCCGCTTTATGAGATGGAATTGTTTGAATTAATCTAAAAAGCTGTTCAGTATCAGCAACATCTGTTTCTCGCATTTTCCCGTCTTCAGCAAGTAATTTCAAACGGTTACAATTTGTAACCGTTTCATTTCCTTCCTTTAACAGACGGCTTTTCAGCACTTTCCAATAATTCCTTGCTCCCTGGTGTGTAGACTGGGCAGTTAAAATAGAAACAATGTCAATAATTGAGAAATACCATTTTTCTTCATCTTCGCTCCACACGGTTCTTACTTCTTTTTGTTCAAATAGTTTTATGGCAATTTTTTTAGTCATAATCAATTATTTAAATACTAAACTTAATTGTAGTTCATTTTTTTGGTTTACTGCAAATCGAAAGTGTTTCTCACATTATTCCTTCATCAATAATTTCATCCAGTTGATTCTCTTCAACCCTAAAACTCGGATAATTTTATATCATTGAAAAGCGGTAATTTATTGAAGACAAATATATCGATTTTTTTGATAGGAGATTATAAATGGAGGGTTAATTTTATCAAAAATACTCGTTTTTAATTCGTGCCCAGCCACGGCTGGTAAAATTAGTGGCTGTTTGTTAAATCAAATATACTTTAATAAAAATTCATTCTATTTTATAAACCTTAACTCAACCCTTCGGTTTTTTGCACGACCAGCTTCAGTATCATTTGATGCTACTGGTTTTTTTGTTCCATAACCGATAATAACAAGTTTTTTTTCGTCACAACCTTCACTAATTAAGAAATCTTTAACTGCTTGAGCTCTTTTTTCGGATAAAATCTGGTTTTTTTCTTCACCTCCAATGTTATCGGTATGACCGGCAATTTCTACTTGATAATTATTTGTTTTAATAATCTCAGCAACCCTTTTAAGTTCGGGTATAGAGTATGGTAACAACGTGCTTTCAGCAAAATTAAAAAATAGATTATTTATTTGTACCGATTTATTTTCGTCAACCATTTCTTTGAATTCAACCAGCGTAATCTCTTTATAAATTTCAACCGCTTCTTTTGTTTTTCGCAAGTCAATATTGCTTGATACTGGAAAATATTTTTTGTGATTAACATAATAACCATACATCTTACCTAAGGGCAAAACAATAAAAAAACTACCATCTTTTGGATCACTTTTAGATTGCCCAATACTTTTCCCAGTTTCTAAATCATCCCATCGAATTTCTGAGGCTACCGGTTTACCTTCCTTATCTATCAATTTTCCGGAAATTGTTGCAACAAAATCTGGACGTAAAAATGCTGGCAACGTTAACCAATAAATATCATCGTATTCGTTGCCGGTTGATTTTTTTGCAAAATAAGCCTTTTTACCATCGGTGGAAATCTTATAACCCCATTCGCTATTTTCGGTATTGATTTCTTTTCCTAAATTTATTGGTTCGCTCCAACAATTCCAGCAAGTGTCGGAAAGTCGGGTTGATTTAAAAACATCCATTTTACCCAATCCACCATGACCATCGGAGCTAAAATATAAGGTTTTCATATCAGGGTGTAGAAAAGGACTTCTGTCTGTATATGGTGTATTAATAACATTACCCAGATTAATCGGTTTGCCCCATTTCCCATCATCAAAAATAGAAACATAAATATCTGATTGGTGTAACGAATTACCATGATAATAATTACCAGGTGTTTGATGAATGTTATAATTTTCCTCCCTTACAGATGCGAAAAACAAAGCCTTACCATCGCTACTTATCATTCCATCGGCTTGCCATTTACCCGAATTTATATTTTGGGGATATTCAATTATTTCGGTCCACCCCGAACCGGTTTTTTCGGAATAATATAAAGAGCCCGACTTAAACACAATCATCGTAGTTCCATCTGATGAAATGCTTACAGGTGCATCGTTTGATTTAGTGGAAGATAAATCGGCAACTAGCTCTGCCTTAGTCCATTGACCAGATACTTTTCGGGAGTAAAAAATATCCTCACCCCCAATGTTATCGAGTCGGCTATTTCCGCAAAAATAGAGGTTCTTTTCATCTCCCGTTATTACTGGAACATATTCTCCACCTTCAACCGTATTTATTGAGTTCCCTATTGAATTAATTTTAACCGTATTATCAACTTTCTTTTCCATAATTGAAATTAAATTATCCAATTTTTGGGTTTTATTACCGAAAAACTCATAGTAGGTTTTTACTTTATTAATCGCAGATTTCCAGTCTTTTAAAATAATATCTTGTGAAATCAAATTTTGTAAAGCAACAAACGCTTTTTCTCGAGGTGCTGCTTGTCGAATATATTCATCGTATTCAATAAAATAACTCGGATTATATGGCTCTTCAAGATGAAGTTTCTGGCTTAGTTCAATTAATTCAAAGTCTTTTTTCTTAATTTGTTTTAAACATTTATCATCATACCTATAATAAAATTTATTTAGTGTTTCTTCCTCTCCATCGTTGGTATATAGGTCGTGTAAAACAATTAACGCATTTTCTCTTTTTTCACCAGTAAAATGCTTTACACAGAACTCTAACCCCGACAAAATTTCTGCTGATTTTGAAAATTCAAAAACACTGTCCAATGCAACCTCTATCCATGGATTATTCGGATAATTTTCGACAAATAATTTATAGCTTTCTATTTTGTTTGGTTCTGTGTTTTCATAAAACTGTTTGGTTTGAAATAATTCCTTCGCTTTACTAAACTGAGGACTTTCGGGATAATCACTTGTAAAATCCTCATACGATTTTGACGTATTTATCGTTTCAGCTTCGGAATAAGCAATTTCGTATATCCTTTCATTTGCTTGACTCACCTCTTTTGCATTCGGATATCTGTTGATAAATTCTTTATAGTTATCAATCTTGTCTATTCTTTTTACTTCATTAAAAGCTAATTCGTCTCTTTTCATTATAGCATCTGGTATTTGAACTGCCTGGGGATAATGGTCTATAAAAAATTGATAAGATACTACTGAGTTTTTTTCGACAGCAATCTGAAAAGCAACCAAATCACGTTTTATTATAATTGCCTCTGTGTATTTCGATGGAATTTCAATATACACTTTTAAAAAGTTTTCGTACGTTTCAGTTTTATTATTGATTATAGCATCTTCCATTGCATTTCTGGCAATGGTGTCAATCATTCGTTCGATTTCATTGCTGTTAATTGGTATTTTATTTAGTTTTTTTATCACTTTTTCATCTTGAATTCGATGAAATAATTCGTTTGTTTTTATTATAGCATGGTATGATTTTTCAGCATCATAACCACTATATCCTCGATTAATAAATAAAAGAGACAATGAATAATTTAATTCAATATCGTTTGGCTCTTTTTCAAGTTCTTTAAATATTTTTTTTTCAACCTTCGAAAATTTTCCCTTTTCAATTAGGTTTAAGTACGATTGCCCAAATGAAGTTGCAGACATTGCCAAAATCGCAATAAACAGCAGTATTTTATTCATTTTCTCAGATTTGATATTTTGTCCCACAAATATAATTCTTTAAGCTCAATTTATCTGTTTTTTGAGCCAAATTGTTTGTTTTAATGAGCTAGAAATGTTTGATTGTTGGCTTTTTATTGATATTTGCCACTAAGGCACTAGGACTCAAAGGTTCACAAAGTTTTCAAATTTAATTGAGTAACCGAGTAACTTAGTCACCCAGTTACTTGGTTTCTTAGTCACTTTGAAACTTTGTGGCTTAGTGGCTATTTTTTTTATTCTGATTGTCATGTAGATTAAAACGCAGTGAAGCGTAGGATCTGGAAAACAGACTCTTCGTTCCGCTAACGCTCCACTCTGAGTGACAATTTTGTAGCCAAATTTCTACTGTGAAACACTGTGTAATTGCTTTAGCAAACTGTGTAACACTGTGCAAATCTTATTTCTGCCACAAAGACTCCAAGACACTAAGATTCACTAAGTTTTCAAATGTAACTGGGTGACTGAGTGACTATGTAACTGAATTACTTAGTCACTTGGTCACTTGGTTACTTTGTTACTTTGTCACTTTGTTACTTTGTGTCTTCGTGCTCATACACGGATTGTAAAGTTGTCTGCTATAAAATTCTAAGAGGCATAACGTTTTTAGTCACCAAGTCATCAAAATTTTCTGCCGTGGTTGGGCTCAATAGTTCATACAACATTGAGGAATATTCTCTAGCTTTTTCAATAAAATCAATGATTTGCTGCTTCCTCGTTTCTATCATTTTATTTGTTTTTAAGTTCTCAAAGATGGTGTTTAAAACTTAATTTTTTTAATTTTTGAGCTTTATCTTTTGTTTTATGAGCTAGAAATAATACATGATTAGTTAATCATTTTTCGCGAACAATGTATTTATGTTTATTGAAATTATTACATCCTTAACCTACTTCTTAATTTTTTCGTTCTGACAAAAAAAAATTAAAATTTTATTTTCGTATTTCAAAAGAATTGCTTAACTTTGTATTATTAATTTCGCATATTTTATATTTTTGTATTGAGTTTTATATTTCAGAGATTTAGTTTAAGAATGTTATATTTAGGATGAAGTAAAAGCATGTTCTACTGCAAAAATGTCTGTAGTAGAATTATAACATGGACATATTAAGAATGAAGTACATTTTACTAATCGTAAGTTATCTCCTTACGTCAATATCTTATATTTAGTAGTGTTATGTAATTAAATAACATTACAGTAGTTAATACTGATTTGTCAGTTAATAAATGTTTAAAAAGTTAGAATATAAATGTTATAGTATTTCTTTTGCATAAAGAAAAACTATTTTAAAAAGTATGTAATACACAATATGTTACATGTAAATTGTAGTTGTTATAAGGCTTCTTAATAAATTGGCTAAAATAATTTAGCAACAAGATGTTAATGTGTAAATCAATTCATGTATTAATGTATCTGCATGACTTTGATTGTATCCTAGTTTTTTTTTAAAATTGATATAATACAAGATACATCATCACGGCTACTTATTAAATTAATTAGCAGTATACTAAATATGATTTTTACTATTTGGTTTTGAAATAAAATATTATTAACTTTAAAATTATTAATAATGAATAACACAAACAATGAAAAGAGGAACTAAAAAATCCTCAAACAACCATGAAAAAAATATTACGAATTATATCATACAAATTCGAACTAAGAAATTTAAAGAAAAGAAGAAAGAAAAATTTAGAAAGATTATTTTACATGAACTCATAAATTTAATAAAAATGATTTTGACTAGATATATAATAACAGAAATCTTAAATAATCTTACATATACACATAATATATATCAACGAATAGGTGTTTTTCTGATTTTTTTGAGTTATATTAAACAGATTATGATTTTAAAAAATAATATAAAACCATTATGCATGATAATTAAGTTTGTTCTCAAATTAGTTAAGTTTTTCTTGTTTTTAAAAAAATAACTTGTATATTTGTGTCAATTATTAACGAAAATTTATTGAATGAAAAAATAAAAGAAACACTAAAATATAGCGTTTAGCTGAATTCTGTTTCAGAAACCGACCAAAATTTTTGAAGACAAACGGAGAGTAAGTAAAACGCCATGCGAAAGCGTGGTCGTTGTTTTACACTTGTTTGTCGGGTTCTTGGTCGGACCTCTG
>CAZFPO010000104.1:0-10494 GCA_964521105.1 uncultured Lentimicrobiaceae bacterium
AAAGTATATCTATAGTTGATATTAAAAATGTCCTAAGAATGGGGAGTACTTTACTGCGTTAAATAAAACTTACCAAACACTAAACTTTTAATCGGTGCGTATAAAAAGTATTGGGGATGGGTACATTTTTTAAACCGACACAAACGCCAATGTGAGGCAGAATATTTGATTTAAACAATTAAAAATCAGCACTTTATTCGCTTTACTACGACTATCTAACTATTATCATTTGTTTCATATTCTTGTAAAGTTTTTCCTGATTTCATTTTCCATTCAGTCAATCCGTTTGCACTTCGCCCCATAATAATCATAGCAGCAGATGATGAACTACTAAATAAATAATCACGTTTCATTATCAGTTTTTCATTTACTTTAACAATCACACCTTCTGAAATCAATGTATCCCGAAGTTTGTGCATTGTCTTTGGATATGAATTAGTTATTGGGTCAGCAATTTGGGAATTCTCAAAAACCACAAAACCCTCACTTGTTGTTTTACCAATTCCATTTGCACCTCTTGTTGCAGAAATATAAAATAAATCTTCCCTACTATCAGTTTGTTCTTTAGTATTAACTTGTCTAATTTGCTCAAACGCGTTGTATCCCAAAGTACTTACTAAAGTTAAGATATTTGAGAGGAATTCTTCCATTTCTGCTTTATCAGACTCTGAAATGCTTGATTGTGTCGGTTTTTGATTATTTATCAATTCGTAACGGTTTGCAGAACTTGCAATATCATGAAGTCTGTTTTCCAAATATTTAATGTGTGCTTTGTTTAAGTTATCGTCCTTGCTAATAAATACAATCGCCACATTCCAAAAATCTTTTTCTTTAACATGTTGAGTAAGTCGATTAAATATATTCTCAGCTTCACCAATGTATAATTGTCCTTTTTCAGATAAATCCGCACTTTTATTAAGTAAAATATAAACACCAGTAGTCTGTATCTCAGGCCTATCCGTACAAATTTTGATCAAATTACGTGGAAGTTTATATGCCTTACCTGTCCAATTAGAGAATTCACAAGTTAGTCTCCCGTTTGTGTCACCATCTATCAAGAATAATTTTATCGTTTTACCAAATTTCATTTTTTTATAATGCTTTTTTATAGATTGGCCAAAACTTTCTTCCTTCCAACTTTTAACTCTAAACTTTTAACTCTAAACTCTATTACCCGTTCATCGAAATTAGAAATTCATCGTTATCTTTGGTAAATCTCATTTTATCTTTAATAAATTCCATGGCTTCAATGGTATTCATGTCAGCTAAATGGTTCCGTAATATCCATAAACGTTGAAGGGTTTCTTTATTATGGAGTAGGTCATCGCGGCGTGTACTAGAAGCAACAATATCCACGGCTGGATAAATTCGTTTATTCGAAAGTTTTCGATCGAGTTGGAGTTCCATATTTCCAGTACCTTTAAATTCTTCAAAGATTACCTCGTCCATTTTTGAGCCAGTATCAGTTAATGCCGTAGCAATAATTGTTAAAGAGCCTCCATTTTCAATTTTTCGAGCAGCACCAAAGAAGCGTTTTGGTTTTTGAAGCGCATTTGCTTCTACTCCACCCGACAAGACTTTGCCAGATGCTGGAGAAACGGTATTGTATGCACGAGCTAAACGAGTAATTGAATCTAACAGGATACATACATCGTGACCACATTCAACCATTCGTTTTGCTTTTTCGAGAACGATGTTTGAAATTCGAACATGGCGATCGGCTGGTTCATCAAAAGTAGATGCTACCACTTCGGCTCTAACGCTACGTTCCATATCGGTAACTTCTTCGGGACGTTCATCGATTAGTAAAACAATAAGATAAACTTCGGGGTGATTGGCTGCAATTGCATTTGCTATTTCTTTCAATAAAACCGTTTTACCTGTTTTAGGTTGTGCCACAATTAATCCACGCTGTCCTTTACCAATAGGGCTAAACAAATCAATAACACGGGTTGAAATAGTTTCAAGTTTATGACCTGTAAGTTTTAATTTTTCATCAGGAAAAAGTGGTGTAAGATAATCAAAAGGTATTCTGTCGCGAACTTCTTCGGGTGTTCTACCATTTATTTCTTCGACTTTAACTAGTGGAAAATATTTTTCACCTTCTTTAGGCGGACGTATGTATCCGCGAACAGTATCACCTGTTTTTAATCCAAACAATTTTATTTGTGATTGTGAAACATAAATATCGTCTGGAGAATTTAAATAATTATAATCGGATGACCTTAAAAATCCATATCCATCATTTACAATTTCTAAAACACCCTCACTTAAAATAGTTCCGTCGTATTCAATAACTACTTCTTTTTCCTGAGCTGGCTGCGAAATTTGATTTGAATCTATAGCACTATTTTCATCAGACCTTGTCTCATTATTTTCAGACGGTTGAATATTTTCGATATCAGAAGGTTTGTCACCATTTTTCTTTTTAATTTCAAATTTTTTAACTGGTTTAACCTCTTCTTCTATTGGAGTTTGTTCTGTTTTAATATCTTCAATTAAAATTGATGGTTCTTGGTTGTTATCATCTAATATTTCCGGAACAATAAATTCAGATTTAATAGGCATGATGACCACATTATCGTCCATCAAATCATCTACAATAATATCGTTTGAAACTAATGAATAATCGACTGTTGGAATTGAATTATCGTCGGTTAAACCTAATTCTATGTCCTCAAGTAAAACTTTTTTACGTTCCTCAACTTTTGGAGGTAATTTTATTTCCTCTTTATTTTCAAATTCATCAAACAAAGTAGTTCCTTTGATTTCAACAACTTGTTGTTTAGCTGGCTTGTTTTGATTATTACTTGTGTTAAAAGGTTTTTTATTATTAAAGTTATTGTTTGGTTTTTTAGGGGTGTTTGATTTTGGCAAATTAGTTGCCGCATTTTCTTGTTTAGGAATTATTTTATTATTTTCAGCTTTTGGAAGTTGCTTTACCTCATCTTTTTTAGCCATTGGCAATTCACTCTTAGGAATAATTTTAGTAGCCACATTACCATTTTCTATCGAAGTTGCAATGGGTTTTTTAGCAATAATTCTTTTTCGAGATCCTTTATTTAAATTTTGTTTTTCTTGATTGAGTATTTCCTGGCTAGGATTTGTTGCTTGATGATCAAGTATTTTATATATGAGTTCAATTTTTGTTAATTTGTCAAATTTCTCGATATCTAGTGTTTTAGCGATATCTTTCAATTCAGTAATGAGCATCTCATTAAGTGCATCCTTTTTATACATAGAATAGTATATTTATTAATCTTAGTGTTTTAAAATTCAATGATCTTGTAATTTGGGAAAAATACCTCGGGTTAACAGAAAAAATGTTATGAGGAAATTTATGTCTTTAATTCAGGTGTCAAAATTACATTTTTTTTATTCAAAAAACAAATTATTCAAAAAAGATTTAAAAAATTAGTTGAATATTTTATAAATTAGTAGTTTAAAATTTTCTATAAATGAGCGATTATTCAAAAAAGAATGTATCCCTAGTTTTATCAAGTGGTGGAGCACGAGGGTTATCCCAAATTGGAGTTATTGAAGAGATAGAACGACAAGGATATAAAATCACATCTGTTTCGGGGTGTTCAATTGGAGCTATGATTGGAGGCGTTTTCGCAGCTGGTAAAATCAATCCTTTTAAAGAATGGGTTTTGAGTTTATCAAAACGAGATGTTTTAAGATTAATGGATATTTCGTTTAGTCGTAAAGGATTTTTAAAAGCTGAAAAAGTTTTTGAAAAAATTAGTCCATTTATTGGTCAAAAAAGCATTGAAAATTTACCCATTCATTTTTCGGCAGTTGCTACAGATATTTATAATAATAAAGAAGTTGTTTTCACAAAAGGATCTTTATCGAAAGCCATACGCTCATCGGTTGCAATTCCAATTTTTATTCATCCCGGTGTAGTTGATTCAACCATTTTGGTTGATGGCGGAGTAGTTAACCCATTGCCAATTAACCGAGTAAAACGCACCGAAAACGATATAGTTATTGCTGTAAACGTGAACGATTTAGACGAAGATAATCCAATTTATAAATCGCCATTTAAAAAACACATTCCCAAAAAACAAACCCCAAAAGAAATTGGATTAATCGACATTATGAACATGTCGTTTGAATTACAAATAAGCAAATTAGTGGAATATAGTATCTCCGAAAACAATCCCGAATTAGTAATTCATATACCTCGAAATTGTGCTAAAACATTTGAGTTTTATTCTGCTCAAAAACTAATCGAAATTGGAACGTATGCAGCAAAAATTGCTATTGAAAAATTTGAAACGAAAGAGAATTGAAACATTTTTACAGAGAATATTTAATCGTCATGATTAAAAAAACCTTGATTTTTTAAAACCTCTAAAAAAACTTTGGAAAAATGCACATTATCTTTTTTAGTATATCGTTTTTCTACAAAAATTTGAGCTAAGTTATCTAGTTGATTTTCTTCAATAAGTTTTTTCGTAGAACTTAATTCTTCTTTTTCCTTATACAAAGCGTTAATTGCGGCTTCGTCGTAATCTTGATATGTTTCTTGATGTATTACCGCTTCCAGTGGAAGCCTGTCGGTTAGTTCCGGAATTACTTCGGGATAACCTATGGTAATGGTGGTAATTGGAACTACACCCTTTGGTAATTTCAAAACGTCAATAAGCTTATCCGCAGTATAAGTAGTTGTGCCTAGGTAACATATACCTAACTGATGTGCTTCAGCTGCAATACAAGCATTTTGAGCAGCAATTACTGCATCTATAAAAGCCCATGAGAAGGATTGTAAATTGTCATAGCCAGGTTTTGCATTTCGATATTCGCACCACTTATTAAAACGATTAAAATCAGCACAAAAAGTCAATATTACAGGAGCTTCGGTAATCATTTTTTGATTAAAATGAAATGGTGCCAATTGTTTTTTCATTTCTTGATCCTGCGTTACAATAATACTGTAAAGTTGCATATTTCCTGTTGTTGAACCACGAACCGCAGCATTTAAGATATCTTGTAAAATCACATCTGGAACTGCATCTTTTTTATAGGAGCGAATAGTGCGATGCGAAGTTAAGGTAAGCATTGTTTCCATATATATTATTTGGCTTTTTTAATTTCAATAAATCGTTCATCTTCCGAAGGATAATAAATTGAGTATCCTTTTTGCTTATTCATTTGATTTCCAATATATCGCAAATTATATCCATAAGACTGGTACACTTTAGCGGCATAAACATTAATTAAATGGTTATAAAAATACTGACTCATTTTATTGGATGCACTGTTTACCATAGGAACAATATCCGAAGTGTCAATATCTTTACGCTTAAACTTGAATTCATAATTTCCACTAATACTTTGAACAAAACGACCTTCCACTATGTCGCTAATAACCTGCGATGAATACAATATTTGCAATGGAATTGTATCATTTGAAGCCTTATATAATTCGAACCAAACATTAAATGAAAGGGTTTTTATTTCAACTTCTTTGTATACTTCACTATCATAATCAATGGGTTGTGAGTATGGTATTTTTTTTATATTCTCCTCCATCTCAATTTGAGCAATTTTTAGCACATAAGCGTTTGTATCGTTTTGATAAAATTTTTCAACATCCGATTTAGAAAATATTTTCACTTCGGTTAATTTTAGTTGATTAATTAAAGTATTGTAAAAAGTATTAATTAATAATGTGTCGGGTAATTTTTCTAAAAACTTAGTATTTACATTCCAAATAGTGTCCTGAAGTGCTTTTGGAAGTTTGGAAAAATCGGGATATAAATCGACAATTGTAGTGTTTGTTTTTAAAATCACATCACAAGGCAGAACCAATACCGAAATATTATTTGATTCTTTAAAGTTTTTAACCACAAAATACTCGGGAGTACAACCAAAAAATATAAAGTTTACAGTTAATAAAAAAAATATAAAACGAATAAGATGTTTAATCATTACAAACGCATTGTGATTCAATAACTTTTTGACCAAATTGTTTTCCATAATCAACAAAAGTACTAAAATCTTTTTCTTGCGGGCGAAATTTCACAAAACAACTTTCGCCAAAATACGAAAGTTTAAGATTTTGAATATTATTTATTAAGTTTTTTTCGGCTTCGCCACTCCAACCGTATGAGCCAAATGCTCCTGCAAGTTTAGCTCTATCGCGAAGCGGCGACATAAGAGCAAAGCACATATATAATTGAGGCAACATGTTTTGGTTTATTGTAGGACTTCCAAAAAGGTATGCCGAGCTTGATTCGAGTTTTTGACTTAGGGTTTCCAAATCCATTTTTTCGATATCACAAAAATCAATTTCAAGACCATCCACTTGTTGTAATCCTTCCACAATTTTTTCGCCAAGCTCCCGTGTATAGCCATAAGCCGAAACATAAGCAACTAATACTTTGTTTTTTTGGCACAATCCTAAAGCTTCTTTTGCATATTTTTCCGATAGGTCGACATATTTTTTCCAATTTGAAGTGAGCAAAGGACCATGTCCATTACAAATAGCATTAATTTCGAGTGGACGAATTTTTTCAATGGCTTTTAGCAAGAACTTACTAAACGGCTTTAAAATCACGTCAAAATAATATTTAAAAGCATCGTCAAAATTCCCCACTTTATCATCGTACATTTCCGAATTACAAAAATGTGAACCAAACGAATCGCACGTAAATAAAACTTTATCTTCGACCAAATAGCTATAAATACTATCGGGCCAATGTAAATTTGCCGCACCAATAATTTTCATTGTTTTATTCCCTAAATCAATTTCGTCTCCATCTTTAACAACAATATGAGGAAAATCATCTCCAATTTGGTCTTTTAAATATCTAATTGCATTACCACTGGCTAAAACCTTAGCATTAGGGGCAATTGCTAATAATTTTTTTAAACTTCCAGAGTGGTCGGGTTCGGTGTGATTAACAAAAATGTATTCAATTTCGTTTAACGCTACAACCTGTTTGATTTTTGCCAAATAAGTATCCCAAAATTTTTCCTTTGCCGTTTCAACAATACATTTTTTGGTGGCATTAATAAAATAAGAATTATAAGTTGCACCATATTTGGTTTCCATTACAATATCAAACGTTTTAATATCTGGGTCTAAAACTCCAATCCATTTAACATCGGGAGTTATATCTAAAATTTTTGCATCCATATTGTTTATTTTTTAGCAAAATTACAAGTTTATTTTTAACTTTAAAATAAAAAAATCTTATTGTGTTATAGAAATTAATTTGAAGATATTTAAGAAACAAAACTTTTAAGAATTAGTTTGATTAAAAAAAGATAAAACATTCAAAATCGTAATTCAATTTTTCTAAATTTGTCGGAAAATATTATTAAAGATGATACGTGAAAAAGCAATTGATATTTTGCATAAAAATATCACCAACGAAAACATGATAAAGCACTGTTTAGCATCCGAAGCGGTAATGCGTGCCATAGCTAATCACTTGGGAGAAAATGAAGAAATTTGGGGATTAACAGGTCTTTTACATGATATTGATGTAGAAATCACAAATGCTGATTCGTTAATTCATGGAACCAAATCAGCAGAATTAATTTCCGAATTAAATTTACCACAGGATTCGCTCGATGCCATATTAATGCACAACGAAATGGCTGCTCCCCGAGCTCGACAAACACCTTTCGAACATGCTCTAGCAGCAGGTGAAACCATTACTGGGCTAATTATGGCTACGGCAATGGTTTATCCCGATAAAAAACTAAGTTCGGTAAAAACAAAATCAATTGTTAAGAGAATGAAAGAGAAAAATTTTGCAGCATCAGTTAAGCGAGAAAATATTTTAGAGTGTGAAAAAATCGGTATTTCGCTAGATCATTTTGCGGAAATGAGCCTAAATGCGATGATTTCAATAGATAAAGCACTTGGATTATAATTGTTAACATTATTAAATTACCGTTATTTTTAAATTAATTATTAACAAATAAATAAATTTGATAACAAATACAAAATAGAATGTTTTAAAGGTATTTGGATTATAAAAAAATATCATTAGTTTTGTCCAAAATAAAGAAACAAAAAAATAAAAAATAAATACAATGCAGAAATTATTATTATTAGGCGACGAAGCAATTGCACAAGCTGCTATTGACGCAGGTATTTCGGGGATATATGCATATCCAGGCACTCCATCTACCGAAATTACAGAATACATTCAACACTCAAAAGAAGCAATTTCCAAAAACATTCATCGTACATGGTCGGCAAACGAAAAAACGGCACTTGAAGGGGCTATCGGAATGTCGTATGCCGGGAAAAGAGCAATAGCTTGTATGAAACATGTTGGATTAAATGTAGCTGCAGACCCATTTATGAATGTTGCAATTACAGGAGCTAACGGAGGATTAGTAATTGTGGTTGCAGATGATCCATCTATGCACTCATCACAAAATGAACAGGATTCAAGATATTTTGGAAAATTTTCAATGATTCCAATATTTGAACCATCTAATCAACAAGAAGCATACGATATGACTCGATATGCATTTGAATTTTCGGAAAAATTTGAAATTCCAGTATTACTTCGAATCACAACACGCTTAGCTCACTCTCGTTCAGGCGTTCAATTAGGTGAAAAACTTGCTGAAAATAATGGGCACCTTCCAAAAAATCTTCGTCAATTTGTGTTACTTCCAGCAATAGCTCGAAAACAATACAACGATTTAATTGCAAAACAAATTCCAATGGAATTAGAAGCAGAAGCATCAAAATTCAATAAATTTATAGATGGTGCCGATAAATCGATGGGCATTATTGCTAGTGGTATTGCTTATAATTATTTGATGGAAAACTATCCCGACAGAATATGTCCCTATCCAATTGTTAAAATTTCACAATATCCAATACCTCGTAAATTAATCAAAAAATTATATGATAAATGCGATAGTATTTTAGTAATGGAAGAAGGCTATCCAATTATTGAAGATTTACTTCGTGGAATTTTAGATAATGGAAAACCAATAAAAGGTAGATTGAATGGATTTTTACCTAGGGCTGGCGAATTAGACCCAAATTCAGTGGCAAAATCATTAGGAATGAATCCTTATGAAGGTTCAGCCGTTCCCGAAGTAGTAAAACAACGCCCACCAGCACTTTGTAACGGATGTTCTCATGTTGATTCATACAATGCGTTAAATGAAGCGATTAAAAAATATGGCGAAGGTCGTGTTTTTTCCGACATAGGTTGTTACACTTTAGGAGCATTACCTCCATTTAATGCTATTAATTCATGCGTTGATATGGGTGCTTCAATTACCATGGCTAAAGGAGCTGCGGATTCTGGTTTAGTTCCAGCTGTTGCAGTTATTGGCGATTCAACGTTTACTCATTCTGGAATGACTTCACTACTTGATGCTATTATCGACAAAAGCCCAATTACCGTATTAATTTTAGATAATTCAACTACAGGTATGACTGGTGGACAGGATTCTCATGCCATTGGACGGGTAGAACAAATTTGTTTAGGATTGGGTGTCGAACGTGAACATTTGCACATTATTAAACCACTCCGAAAAAACCATGAAGAAAATGTTGAAATAATAGCAAAAGAATTAGCTTACAACGGGTTAAGTGTAATTATTCCAACTCGCGAATGCATTCAAACGCTTAACCGCAGAATGCGTTTAAAATTCAAAGAAAAAGCAGTTTAATTTTAGGAAGAAATATCAGAATTTAATTATAAAACAATCACAATGAAAATAGACATAATATTAGCTGGAGTTGGTGGACAAGGAATTTTGTCGATAGCAACTACTATTGGCTACGCTGCATTAAAATCAAATTTATATTTAAAACAAGCCGAAGTGCATGGCATGAGCCAACGTGGTGGAGACGTTCAATCAAATTTACGTTTATCCGACCAGGAGATTTTTTCGGATTTAATTCCAAAAGGGCAAGCCGATTTAATTATTTCGGTTGAACCCATGGAAGCTTTGAGATATTTACCTCAACTTTCGGAAAATGGTTGGATAATTACAAATGATGAACCATTTGCTAATATTCCAAACTATCCACCAATAGAAGATATTTTATCCGAACTTAAAAAACTACCTCGAAAAATTATTATTAATGCTGACCAAATTGCAAAAGATTTAGGCTCACCACGTTCGGCTAATATGGTAATTTTAGGCGCTGCTTCTCCTTTTTTAGCTATGGATTACCAAAGTTTAGAAGATGCTATTACTGCTCAATTTAGCCGAAAAGGACAAGAAGTAGTAGACGTTAATATTGCTGCTCTTAGGGCTGGAAGAGAATTTGCATTAAAAAACAAATAATTACTTTTTCACTATCCGAAAAACCTGTAAAAGATGATTTTACAGGCTTTTTTTATTTTTGCAAAATAAAACAATGAAATCATAAAATGAAACCAATAAAATCTCTTGAAATTGTTGCCAAATGGTTGTTACGAATTTCGGTATTATCCTGACTTCGACAAAGATTCACCCTAAAACGCTTTCCAAAAATCATCACTAAAT